>NZ_JADYVZ010000030.1:0-43801 GCF_020194195.1 Bradyrhizobium sp. BRP19
TCAAATCATAACAAGCTCAGGAGGGAATTTAGATGTTAATGAGGAAACTCGCGCTTTCCATGGCCGCGCTTGCGGCATTTGTCGCGATGCCGGTTCATGCCGACACGCCCGGTGTGACGGAATCGGAGATCAAGGTCGGGGCGACTTTCCCATTCAGCGGCCCCGCGTCTCCGCTCAGCAACACCGGCAAGGGCCTCATCGCCTACGTTCGTTCGATCAACGACCGTGGCGGCGTCAATGGCCGCAGGATCAACCTCATGACCTATGATGATGCCTACAGCCCGCCGAAGGCCGTCGAGCAGACCAGGAAGCTGATCGAGGGTGACGAGGTGGCATTGCTGTTCAGCCCGCTCGGGACACCCGGTCTCAGTGCGACCGTGAAATATGTGAACGGCAAGAAGGTGCCACACCTTTTCGTCGTCAGCGGGGCGACCAAGTTTGCCAATTTCACCGACTTTCCGATGACGACCACGGGACTGCCGAGCTACAACACGGAAGGCAAGATCTACGCGAAGTACATTAGCGAGACCAAGCCCGACGCAAAGATTGCGATCCTGTACCAGAACGATGACCTCGGCCGGGATTTCGTCGCGGCGTTCAAGGAGGCGCTGAAAGCCGATTTTGACCGGAAGGTGGTCGCCTCGCCCTACGAAGTTACCGAACCCACCATCGAATCTCATGTGGTGTCGCTCAAGGCCTCGGGGGCCCAGGCCTTCGTGATCGCGGGCACGCCGAAATTCACCGCCCAGGCAATCAAGAAAGCGAGCGAGATCGGCTGGTCGCCGCTGACCATTATCAACTATGTCTCGAGCTCGGTCTCCGCTACCATTATGCCTGCCGGAGCGGACAAGGCGGTCGGGGTTATTGCAGCGACCGTAACAAAGGATCCCAACGACAAGCGGTGGGCCGACGACCCGGGTATGAAGTGGTATCGCGAGCACTTCGAGAAATATCTTTCCGGCGCCGACATTGGCGACAACAATTACCTGTTCGGGACCCAGCAAGGTCAGATCCTGGAGCAGGTGCTCAAGCAATGCGGCAACGACCTGTCGCGCGAGAACATTCTGAAGCAGGCGCGCAACATCAAAGGACTCGTGCTTCCGACGCTGATGCCGGGCATTGCCATCAACACCGGCCCGAGCAACAGTATGGCCTACACGCAACTTCAACTGCAGCGCTGGACTGGAAGCTCTTGGGAGCAGTTCGGCTCGGTTTTGAGAGCCGACCAGAACTGATCAGCCCAGGGAATCTTGACGCCGCGCGCAGCTATGCCGCATGGGACCTGAAGGGCGAACCTTGGTAACATTGCTCTTCGAGTAAGGCTGTGCGGGGCGTAATCGACTGCAGAATCGCCCGGGCGAAGAGAAGGAACGCTATATTGGTCGGCGCTGGATTCCCGGCCGGATCGCGTTGAGCGCGTCTGATAGGCTCCGGGTGACGTCGCTCCTGGTCCGCCCTGTCATACAATGTACCCAGCTGCTGAAGTGGGGCTTAAGATCAGTAAATAGCTGTGATTTTGTCGGAATTCATGGACGCTTAGGATGCCGATAAACCGCACGGCGTCATTGAGCGAGGATGCTCGATATGGACGATAGCATTGAAATCAATGCAAGGTTAATTCGACGATCCCCGTACCGGCATGCTGCGACCGCCGACCACTCGCGGAATCTATCGCCAATTCCTAATCTTGCAAATTCAAGGGTCTCAGCGGACAGCCAATCTGGCTACTCTAAATCGATCCACGCGGCTTTGGTGCAACCTGGACTGGATCAAAGCCAATGCCGCGGATCAGGCTCCAGAGTGGAAATAGCCCGAACGCCATCATGCCGGCGGACACCGCAAAGAAATTCATATCGAGCCCAGCTTGCCAGAGCAGGAGCACATATCCGCCCCCCGCTGCGATGAGCGCGCGGGTGAGCGCGCCTGCCAGCGAGGCAGACATCCGGCGAGTCCCCTGGCCAATGCAATACAGCACGAAACCCAGGCCGAAGAAGCCGAAGAATGGGCCGACATCGTGAAGATATTGCACTCCCGCTCTGATCGTTTCGGGATCATCGTTGAAGAGGCTCATCCAACTCGGCGCAAACAGAGCGGCGGAGAGGCCAATTGCGGCAGTGACGGAGGTGCCGATAGCCGCCCCGATCCAGGCAGTTCGGCGTGCGCGATCGACGAGACCGGCTCCAAGGCTGGCACTGACGACCATTCCGACCGGTCCACCGATGCCGTAGGAGATTGGCACAAGCAAAAACTCAAGCCGGGACGCGGAACCGTAACCAGCGAGCGCAGCGAGGCCATGCGCGCCGACATAGGCGGTGACCAAAGTGAGTGTCACATTGGTGCTTGCGGCGATGATTGCGGAGATGCCGCCGATCTTCAGCACTGTGAGCGCCGGTGTAAGCGACAGTCGCGGAGGCAATCGCGGGGGCCGCAGAACGCCTAGGTGACCCCACAAATAGGCGGCATAAGCGAGCGTGCCGAGGGCGTAATAGATCAGCAGCGCGACGGCGCCGCCGATCGGGCCTAGCGCCGGCACGCCCAAACCTCCGAAGATGAGGATAGGCGAGAGCGCCAGCAACAGCGCTGCGCCGGAGCAGACCACAATAACGGGCACACGCAGATTACCGGTGCCGCGCACGGCGGCCATTAGCAAATTGAACGTCCAGATCAATGTCGCACCACCGAATACGATACTGGAATATTGCAGTGAGACTGTCAGCGCGCCGCCTTGGCCACCCATAGCGCTATAGATTGCAGGTCCGAATAGGAACATGAAGGTAGTGGTCGAAAGTCCGAGCGGGACAGCGAGCAGCAACGCGTACCAGGGATAAAGATTGGCTTCGGCCGCATCGCCTCGTCCTAGCGCGCGGGCAACTGATGTGACGATGCCGCCGCCGATGGCTCCTTGAGAAACAGCAACCGTCAACGCCAGAAGTGGAAACACCAGCGTCACACCGGCGAGTGCGTCCAAGCCAAGCTTGGAGACAAAAAATACTTCGATTATCCCTATCAGGACTTGTACAAGCATCACGGTGGAGTTAGGGAGCGCAAGTCTGATGATGGTCCATGCCACCGGATGCCCCAACAGCACGTCAGGAGCGACATGATCTGATTGGCCGTCGCGCGCCCTCAGGCGTCCAGCTGAGAGAGAAAAAGTGACGCCGCTATTCACAGCCAAGCCCTCCGGTTAAAGCACGCAAAACTGACCACTCCCACCGCAACTCGTCCAATCATATGATTTGACGAGTTTTGTTAGAAAAACTAACAATCTGACCATGGGCAAATTGCCGTCACTTGAAGCGATGCGGGTGTTTGAGGTCGCCGGGCGCCACCAGAGCTACTCTAGGGCAGCCGAGGAATTACATGTCAGTCACGGCGCGGTGAGCCAGAGAATCCGCCAACTCGAAGAGCGCCTCGGGGTCGTTCTGTTTCAACGCGCGGGACACCGGATGGAGCTGACCTCAAGCGGGCGGCGCTTGCATGCTCAAGTCTCGCGTTCATTAGCCGAGCTGACGATGGCTTTGGCCGCAGTCTCCTCGTCCGGGGTTGGGGCCGAAGTCACTGTGAGCGTGCTGCCGGTGATGGCAACACGCTGGCTCATGCCACGCCTGCCGAAATTCAACCAACGGTATCCCCGGATCCGCATTAGTGTGCGATCTGATCGGCAGCTTGCAAACTTCCGGTCTGACCGGGTCGATATCGCCCTGCGTCTGGGTAGCGGGACGTGGAAGGGTTTAAAAGTGTCCTGGTTGATGGACGAAGAGGTCTTCCCGGTTTGTAGTCCGCATTACAATGACGGTCATTTCAGGAAGGATCCAAGCAGTTTTGCAGACGAGCGGCTATTGATCGATCCAAATGTGCCATGGGCAGCTTGGTTCAAGTCGGCTGGCATACGGGTCGATGGCAAGATCGCCGGCAATTCATTTTCAGATGCAAATTTGCTGATTGAAGCGGCTATCAATGGACAAGGGTTGGCGCTCGCTCGGCGTTCTTGTACCCGTTCCGATTTGCTCTCCGGCAGATTGGTTTGCCTGTCAGAGCACAGCTATCGCCTCCCGGTTTCTCATTTCATGGTTTATCCCCCATCCTTGGAGACGAACGGTCCTGCAATGGCTTTTCGGGATTGGCTGTTGGCGGAGGCCGCCGGCACTTGACAAGTCGCGTCAGGATCACGGGCATATGGCCCTTGGCGGTTAACTCCTACAGGACCGCGCATGTCCGGTTATGAGGTACAATCCACTATTGTGATCTTTGCCGCTGGGCCACTAACTCTTGTGAATCCCAAGCCGCTCAGTGACGACTATATTTCGGAATGGCGTGGGTATTTGACTTGGTTGGGGGAGTGCTGCTGACGCTCGATGGCGGGAAAGTGGTCGCCTCCGTGAACAGTTTTGTTCGTGGAGTCAGTCAAGTTGCTTTCAGAAAAATTCAGTGAGCGAACCATTTCCAATATGGATGTGTCGCATTGGAGCGAGCGTGTAGATTGATGCCGCTGGCATTCGAAGTCATCCAGCCCGAAAGTTCGTGGCGGAAAAGATCGTCGAGTGCGCCAACAAGCACACGCAGACGCTCGGCGGTTTGACCGAGGCGGGCAGGCGGGGCTGTCGCTGAACTCGCGGCCGAAATCGTCGAAGCGAATTGAGCTACTGCAAGACTTTCGGCAGCACGAGCACAATCTCGATTTCCTGCTTGAGGATGCGGCTGGCTATGTCTGCGATGAGCAGAGAGAAGTCGTCCTCTATCGTAGCGGCTGCAGGTTCGTCCTTGGCGTAGACGTACAGCAGAGGACCTTCAACCTCAGCAAAACGAACACCGGCAAAAACGCGGTCGAACTCAGTCGCTCCGAGGATCGCAGCTACGCGAGCCTGAATGGCGAAGTCCTGAATGTCGGTTAAGTTCATGCTAGCCAGATAGATATTAGGTACGGCTAAACAAGAGCGCCTGCAATCACTTGGCACGAGCGTTTGTCCACATGGAAAGCTGGTTGAGCACCCTTGGCTGGAGGGGCGTAGACGCGAGCGCACCCGTAGGAGGAAAGGACGGCCAGGTCCTGTCGTTGCCGAAACGAGAACTCCCGTTTGGCGGAGAGGGTGTTCGCGGCAGGGAACGCTATCGGCTTGGTGTTCCCGAGCCGTTCGGCGGGCGTTCTCGTTGACGTTGAAAATACAACCAGGAATCGAGATCTCGGTTGTATGTGAGAACACGCTCGGAACGCCGCCTCAGCTCCGCGGTTGGAAAGACGTGAGTAAGGTAGGTAAACTGCCCGCCGTTGGCTCCAACCTGACGGTGGGCTTTTTGTGAGTTGCGTAAGTGGCGAAGCGTACCAGAAGGGCACCGGCCAAAAAGCCACGTGCCGCTATGCCATTCTTTATCAGCCCCCAGCTTGCGACCATGAAGATGAAAGCGCCTTCGGGGTCTCAGTGGATTCATGAAGTCAAATACGATGGCTACCGCGTCCAGCTTCATATCGATGGTGACGACCGCAAGGTCTTTACCCGCAATGGCCTCGACTGGACTCATAAGTTCTCCGTCATCGCCGGCGCCTTTGACATCCAAGGAAAAGCCATCGTCGATGGCGAGGTGGTGGTCATCCACGAGAACCGGACCAATTTCTCCGAACTCCAGGCAGACCTCGCCAGAGGCGAACAGGATCGCTTGCTATTCTTCGCGTTCGACCTTCTGTGGCTCGATGGCAAGGACCTTCGGAAAGAGCCGCAGCTTGAGCGGAAGAGGCTGCTGCAGGATTTGATTGATCTAAACGAGCTGGGGCAGCCCATCTTCTACAGCGAGCACCATGAGGGTGACGGGCAGGCACTGTTCGAAGCTGCAAGGAAGCTGAATTACGAAGGTATCGTCTCCAAGAGAGTTGACGCCCCATATCGGTCGGAACGTGTGGAAGCTTGGCAGAAGGTTAAAGTCGTTCAGAAGGGAAAACTCCCCGTCGTCGGGTTCATCAAGGATCCAACCGGCGTCGCCGCTCTCTACCTCGGCAAAGAGAAAGGGAAAGAACTGGTCTATATGGGCAAGGTCGGAACCGGCTGGAGCCGGACGACATCGCGCAAGATCAGGGACGCCCTGGATACGGTAGTGAGCCCGAAGCAGAAGCTCACCAAGCCCGTCAAAAAGCCGAAGGCCACCTGGGTGGAGCCGAAGTTCTACGCAGACATTGAGTACCGAGACATCACGTCGGAAGGATTGCTACGTGCGAGTTCCTTCAAGGGGTTGTCTCGGAAATAACTTATGTTCCGCCGGCCTTCTCGTTGCGAACGTACAATCGTTCGCACACAGTATAAGGAAGACACGATGGGATCAGACGATTTAAGCAGGCGGATTCCCTGGAGACCAGACTGGCATAGTTTGCGCGGGATATGCGCGAACGAGCCGAGAAGGCACCCGCACAGGTGCGGACCGACTTGCTCAAGCGCGCTTGTAACGCAGATCAAGCAATCGACCTGGAGCGTTCGTGCGCATCGTTAGGAACGCAGCTCAGAAGGCAAGCTTAGAGCGCATTAGATCCTTCCGCCCCTAGACTAGGCCTCCGCCACCCGGAGGCCTTTCCTGGCGTATTGGTCCATTTTGTCGCAGGGCGACAATCGGCTGCAACAAAAGCTCACTTGGCGACTTCTGCTTTCGGCAGGAGACCAATTTGAATGACCGACGCACTGGATAGACAAGCGCTTGAAGTACGGCTGGCCCGGTGCCTTGAGCTGGCCAAACAGTTTCCGACTGGCCCCACCGCTCAGATGTTAGAGGATCTGGAAGTCGAGCTGCGCGACCAGATCCGTGTCCTTGAATTTAGGCGATTGGCCTGAGCGCACGCGATATCGGGTTGCGTTTAGGGCTCCCTCTAAGACGCGGTCTCCCTTTGCCAGTTAGTCAGTGCGCGCTGGAAAGGTTGCAGTGAAAATGGTGCTGTCGTCCGTCGAAATGGCGGAGATCTCTCCACCATGCGCCCTTGCGATTTCCTGTGAGATATAGAGACCAAGCCCCAATCCTTTCTGGTTAGGCAGAACGTCACCGCGGTGAAAGGCGGTGAAAAGGTGCGGCATCGCTTGTGCCGGGATCGGCGGTCCTTTGTTGATCACCTGGATCCTAAAGCCCGCATCACTAGACTTGGCAACAATATTGATCGGTTTATCGGGCGCGCCATATGTAATCGCGTTGCCGAGCAGATTGGATATCATCTGGCTCAATCGGCCCGCGTCAACGTTCACGGCCGCTGGCGCGTCAACATCCGACACGATGCGGCGGTGGGAGTGCACTCTTTCGAACTCGGATACGATCTGCGTTATGATGGGCTGCAAGTCCTGGGGGTGAGACCTCAGTTGCATCCCGGATCCCAAACGGGAGCGGGCAAAATCCATGACATTATCTATCAAGCCCGCCATCCGATTGACGCTACCGTGCAAGAGTGCAATCCAATTCTTTCCTTCCTGATCGACCTTCTTGTCCAGGAGCCTGAGACCTCCCTGGATCGAGGCAAGCGGATTTCGGAGGTCATGGCCGAGGACGGCGATAAATTGCTCGCGAAGCTCGGCATTCTTCCGTTCCGCTGCAAGCTTGGTCTCGGTCAATTCCACTCGGTCGGCTGCATCGAGATGCGCCGCAATCAGTTCTGCAAAGAGCTTGAACATGCCCACGACTTCGGGGGTATTCAGCTTGCGCGGTTTCGGGTCGATCGCGCAGAGCGTTCCGAAGAATGAACCATCCGGAAGAATGATCGGCACCGAGATATAGCTTTGGAAGCCGTACAGGGCCGGCGTATGGTGGTTGCAGTACTCTGTGTTCTCGCTGACATTATCGATGATCACAGCCTCGCGGCTTTGGCGGATCTCGTGGCAAATCGTGCTCTCGATCTTCAGCTCGTCACCCGGCTTCAGTCCGAAGGCAAGGTCGTCTCGTGAGGCACAGGTAATCCATCTGTCGTCGGTGACGCGGGCAACTGCGGTAAACCCCATGCCCGTCGTTCGGCTCACCACGTCTAGAATGCTGGAGACGGCGGCAATCCCGCTGACTTTTGCGATGTCATGTTCGAATTCCATCCACCCCTCACATAGGAACTCTTTATCCCGGTCTGAACTGCTTTAGCCTAACCAGATAAAGTCCTGTCTGCACAGCGGGAAATGCGCCCTGCAATGCTGCCATCGAACGCCCGCCCGCTTATTTTAGTCAGCGCTCTTTGGTTATAGCGGTAGCGAGCCTTGTCTCGCTGAACTGGCCGACGTCTTGATTGTGGTGAACATCCGTCCGGAGCGCATCTAAGCCGCTTCAGCCTCCAGCATCTCCTCGCTACGCCTTTGATTGATGAGGTTCAACAGATGCGCCGAAGCTCGCGCATCGCACAGCGCTCTATGGTGATTTTCGAGCTCGATCCCGTAGATCTCGCAAAGCTTGCCCAGCCCGTAAGATTTGTGCCCCGGATAGCGGCGCCTCATTCCGGCGCACGTGCAGAGCTTCGGAAACCGAAAGCGTCGCCCGATACGCTCGAATTCGTAGGCAATGAAGCCGTAGTCGAAGCTGACGTTGTGAGCGACGAAGATGCCGTCGCCCATGAACTCCATGAAGCGGTCCGCGACTTCGGCGAACAGAGGTGCGTCCCGAACCATTTCGTTGGTGATGCCGGTCAGTTGAACGATCTTTGCCGGGATGGAACGTTGCGGGTTTAGGAGTGAGTGCCACTCGTCCACGACACGGTGGTTGCGCACCTTCACAGCGCCGATCTCGGTGATGCGGTCGCCGTTCGACCATGAGCCGGTGGTCTCGATGTCGACAACCACATAATCCTGCTCGGGGTCAAAACGATAATCCACCCGACCGATCTCGGCCACGATGCCGGCGGCGCCGAGCTGGCGAAGGCGGGTCAGTTGGTTACGACGGATCACATCCCCTTCGGCCTTGACCTCCATGAAGGAGGCCTTGCCGTCCTGGACCAGCATCAGGTCGGGGAAGCCGTCTCGCATCCCGCGGAAATCGTCGCACATGCTGCGGACGATGCTGGCGACGCCGGCAGGATCGGATCCTTCGAGCAGGGCGCGCAGCGCCTCCACTTGTACGTGATCCCAGCTGAAGATCCCGTTCGCGTGGCCCCATCTCGCTGCGACAGTGCGGAGGATCAACGGGAGGGCGGTTCCAGACGCGATGGCCGTCAACTTCTCGTCGATGGTCGCGGCGAACAGGCGACGGAAGCTGCGGTCCGTCAGACAATGAGGTAACCAGTCGAACTCGCTGGGCATCCCCGTGCTCTCGAACAGCTCGTTCCAGAAGAGCAGGCCGAACAGCGTGTGCCACAACACGTTTTCGGTAAAGAAAACTTGGGTACCCTCGCGCCGCAGCACGCCAGCGACGCCCGCCTCGGGATTGCCGCGATGGGTATCGTCAACAGTGATCGTGCGGCCGGAACGCAGTAGCTCAGTGTAGAGGCCTGTCCGTCTGCCGCCGAACTTACGGGCATAGAAATCGGTGGCGAAGAGATGTTCGCCGTCGCTGGCGGGATCATCGATCATACGCTGCAGCAGCGCTTCGGCCTCGGCCTTGTCGCCATTGTTGTAGAGCAGGCGAACCAAGCGCTCGTTGCAGTCAGGGGAAGGCCCGGCACGGTAGAGCTGCCGTGCGAGATCGCTCTCGCCCGCCTTCTCGTAGAAAAGCCCCGTCTGATGCGCGGCTCGGCAGCGGAGATCGGCGGCAAACTGAGTCGTGCAGGGGGGCCCGCCGAGCACGTCGATGGCGGCCCCTCTGAGCGCGGTCTCCGATCCGTCCTCCAGGCTGTCCAGAACCTGGCTGTAATGGAACGAGGCGAGCGCCTCCTCGGCATCGCTGAAGCGCGCGCTGAACGATGTCTCGCGGTTGGTACGAAGGATTCCTAAATCGCGCAGCGCGAAATTCTTTAGATCCACCTCGGTCTTGCCGAAATACAGGTAGAGCAGGAACTCGATCGGCCGCGTCCCATCGAGCGCAATGAAGTTGCGGGCGCCACAGTGCTGCGCGGCGACCGAAAAGGGGATGCTCTGTAGATAATAATCGATGAACTTCGGCTTCGACCATGATTTGCGGACATCTCCTCGCCCGGCCGCCTGCGCGCCAGTCACAAGGATGTCCTTTGGCAGGCATGAGACGAACGCTGCATAGTCCGCCTCGCCGAGCTCGCGTGCGTGACCGACTGCAGTCAGATCGGATGCCGCCCGCTCGACGTCATCGATCTCGGGGTAGTTGAATAGCGATCGGTTGAATATGGCACCGCGCCGGTTGATCATGCGGACCAACAGGCATCTCGCATCCCTCGATAGGCCCTCGAACCTCGCTATAAAGCCGTGATGCTCCGGACCAAGCACGGGCGCGTACGTCCGCTGCACGAACCCCAGCATTTCGGTGAAGTGGTCGAGATAATAGTAGACGGGCAGTTGCGGCAGTTTGGCCAAGCGGACCTTCGCGGCAGAATCGTTTGTTCTATTTCTGTTCTAACGTCGTCCTCGGAGTCAAGTGTCGACTGGCTACTGACCAGAGCCGGCGACATCTGCGGTCGCAGGCGCAGCGTCTTCCTTCACGCCGCGCGCGACGATCTGCAGTGTGCCGTCAGGAAGTGGCCGCTGCAGTTTCAAGGCTTCGTCCGCCGGAGCCGTCATCCAGATCTCGACCTCCTCGGGCGTGGTCAGGATCACTGGCATGGCCTTCGGATGGATGGCGAAGACTTCGGCATTCGCCTCCGTCGTCAGGAACGCATAGAGATCGTTGGTGGTCTCGCCTTCCTTGACCTTCCTGACCGAGGTCCAGTTGGTCCAGATGCCGGCGAAGCAGGCGAGGGGACGGCTCTCGTCGAGTGCGAACCAGATGTCGCCGCCCTCGGCCTTGTTGAACTCGCTGAATGAGTTGAACGGCACGAGGCAGCGGTTCTCCGCGCCCAGCCAGCGCGTCCAGTGCTTGCTCTTCAAGTTGCGGATGTTCGTCGTGCCGCTGTCGGGCTCCATTCGGAGCAATTCCTTGAAATCGACGGTCTGGCCCTTGGCCTGCAGCTTCTCGGCGCGCTTCTTCGTCGCGTCCATGAGGGCCTTCGAAGATGACGGCATGCCCCAGCGCGCTGTCGCGAGCTCACGGCCATCCGGGCCGTTTCGGACGATGGGCGCCTTGTAGTCGGGAAACACGCCCGGCATCGGCGCGAGGTTGCCAACGTACCGGTTGACCAGGCGGAACAGCGCGCTGATGGCGGCCTGGTTCGTGGTGATCGAGTAGAGATTGCACATCATCAGGTCTCGGAGGGAGCGGAGCGGGGGTGGTGCGCGAGTTGCAGCAGCGTTGCGGAAGGGCGACGACCCGCCTTAGCACATTTGTTGCAGCGGAGCCTGCCGGCGAGATCATGCACAAAAGTTGTCGTGACATGCGGCAATGCAGCCAGATCAACATCGCGACGGGTCTTGCAGCGCGAGCACTGGATTTCGAGCCATGGGTAGCCGCCGTTGATTGCCTGATCGATCGTGGGCGAGGGATCGATTGGCTCGCCGTTCGCCCACATGCGTTCGTTCCAGCTCTCACACAGGAGGCGATCGGCCTGCTTGATCAGCGCCTCGCCTTCGGCGCGAGCCGCTGCGGACTGCGCTGCCAGTATGGTGGTCATCGCACGTGCCTTGCCGAGCTCCTTGCCCAAAGCCTTTCGGTCGCCACCGGAGAGCGGCGTCGGGTGATGCTTCGGAGCCATCCGGGACGCGGCTTATCAAGTCAGACAGGCTCGAAGGACGGCCAGCAGCCATCCTCCTCATATCGCCCGGTCCGATTTTGGCAGGTGTTGTTCAGCAGGCGTTGCGCGACCTCCTTGCAGATCGCGTGCTGCCCGTACAGGCGGATGGCATCGGCCTTCTGGATCTCAACAATGCGCTCGCACCGGCGGCAGGAAACGCGAAGAACGTGCTGTGGGAGCTCAGTCAGGCGAAGTCCCACGCTCCGTCCCACGGGCTTAGCGTCAGCCGGCAGTTCGTCAAACAGGGCCCGCCAATATTCCTCCGGCATATCGTCCTGGGGACGAAGCGGGCGCGCCTCTGCGGGCTGATTACCCCTTGACCTTGATAGCTTTTCCATTTGTTTCGGGGTGGGCATCCGCCAACTCGCAGGTCGATCGCTCATGCCGCGAATTAGAACATAAAGAGAACAAAAGTCGAGTCCGACCAAATGAGGCTGGCTGAAAATTTTGCGGCCGGAGGAGTCGGAACCAGCCGCTATGGATCGTCTTGAATCCGAGCCACCTTGAAACGGAGTACTGCGTACATGGCCCCGCGCGCCAACTGGAAAGGCTTCCTGCGTCTGTCGCTGGTGACTTGCCCCGTGGCGCTATACCCAGCGACGTCAGAGTCGGAGAAGATCTCCTTCAATCAGCTCAATCGGCAGACGGGTCACCGCATCAAGTATCTCAAGGTGGATGCGGACACGGGCGATGAGGTGCCCAACGATGACATCGTGAAGGGCTATGAATTGGAGAAGGGCCAATTCATCAAGGTCACCAAGGAAGAGCTCGAAGAAATCGCGCTGGAGTCCACTCGCACGATCGAAATCGACGAATTTGTCGACAAGAGCGACATCGATCCGCGTTACCTGATCCGCCCCTACTACCTGCGACCCGACGGCAAGGTCGGCCACGACGCGTTCGCGGTGATCCGCGAGACCATTCGCGAGATGAACAAGGTCGCGATCGGCCGTGTGGTGCTAACCAATCGCGAACACATCATCGCGCTCGAGCCCATGGACAAGGGAATGGTGGGAACGTTGCTGCGGTACCCTTATGAGGTCCGCAGCGAGCAGGAGTATTTTGACGAGATCCAGGACGTCAAAGTCACTAAGGACATGCTGGATCTAGCCAAGCACATCGTGAACCAGAAGGCTGGCAATTTCGATCCTGAAAAGTTCGAGGACCACTACGAGAGCGCCCTGGTCGAGCTGATCAACCAGAAGCGTGCCGGCAAGGTGATCCGGCCGAAGGAGCGGCCGAAAGGCGAGAACGTCGTCGATCTGATGGATGCGTTGCGCAAGAGCGTGGGTAGGGAAGCCGCTCCAGCGAAGGTCGACAAGCCCGCCAAGAAGGCGAAGAGGGCTGCTGCTGGCCAGAAGGAGATGTTGATGCCGATAGCCGGAAAGAAACCGGCAAAAGAGGCCGTTTCCAAGAAGTCGGCGGTCGGAGCGCGACGTAAATCGGCTTGACGCTCCAGGCGCCATAGCTTGGCTAATGGCGCTGAAGAAGGCCTAGGCGGCAAGATCGAACGATGCGATTAAGGCACGCACATCGTTGGCGAGCTCGCGGTAGTGTTGGCACGCCCGCTGGTACAGTTCGCGATTACTTCCTTCCGATCGATTAGCGATCAGCTCGCACTCCGCAGCGAGGTTTTCAAACCGCTCCAACTTAGCCTGGAAGCCACTCATTGCCCGACCCACATTTTACTCAAAGGACGGCGACGATATCCGCCCAACTTGGTCAGTCAAACATATTCAGTGTTGCATGTGCGAAGTCTGGTCCTTCCGCTGTTTATCAGCGGTTGCAGAGAAGCGATGGGATGTCGCGCAAAGTGTGAAGCTACTGATATCCTCGTTGAAAATTTAAAGGTGGTCATGCGCGCCGTGCTCTAAGCGGATGTCTCGTCGGAACGCCCTTTGATTTCACGCTCCGCCTCAAGCCAGAAGTCCACGTCGCGACCTACGGGGCGGCCCGCGTGCTCCCAGAGCTCCCGCGCTCGCATCTTGATCTCTCGATCTCGCGTGGACGGGAATAGCCTCTGCCTCAGTTCGTCGGCAAACCGTCTCAAGCGGCTGGCGGTGCTCTCGTCTCGAATGTAGCTTGCCGCCTTTGTCGCTAACTCGATCTGGTGCTCCAGCTTCGCCTGGTCGTCCATCTGAGCCGCTCCCATCCTCTTTTGACGAAGACGACTCCAACAGCGGGCTATTGTTTCGCCCGCAGGCTCGCTTCTACAATGGTCGTCTGACTCAGAGTTCACTTTTGCACACAATGGGCTCTTAGCCTCTTGGGCGGATGCGCCCGCCCTCCTGATGGCCGAAGGAATGAAGTGCGCGGGGCTCGCGCGCGCCGGCCGGAACACGGCAACGCCGAATTCGTTTTTCGTGAATGAGCACTTACGTCGTGGTTCTGATCAGCGCGTTTTTGATTGTGGCGGTAGCGAGCTTCGCCTCGCTGAACTGGCCGACCTCCTGATGGTGGTCGAGACCATGACCGAATAGCTTCCTGACGGACGATGCAATCGCAAGATCAGCGCAGAAGGACCTTCGGTGAGTGCGTCATCGTTTCGGTTCGTCTTTGAAAGTGTCTGCTCGTCGCGCCAGAGCGGACCAGATTTGCTCAACCTGAGTTCTTCGCATTTTGACCCAACGCGGACCCGCCGTCCGAGGCGTCGGTGCCGAACAGTCAAACCCTTGCGCCTAGTCGTTCGCCGCCGGTGCGGGCGGCACCGGCCCCGGCAATTTCGCCGGCTTCCGCAAGCATGTGATCGAGCCGAGCCAGGTCCGCATTCTCGCTTATCTGCACGTCTCGCATGCCGGCATCTTCGGTTTCTCGCACCGGATCATGGTCGGCGAGAGCACGCGCGCCATGCTCGCCAACGGCTTCTATCCCGACACCATCTCCTCCGACATCCACCAGCTCTGCATCGACGGCCCGGCCTTTGACCAGGTGACGACCATGTCGAAATTCTTGTGCATGGGCATGGAGCTGTCGGACGTGATCGCGGCGTCGACGGTGAATGCGGCGATGGCGCTGCGGCGTCCCGAGCTCGGCAGCCTCAAGCCGGGCAGCGTCGGCGACGCCACGCTGATTTCGGTGAAGCAAGGCCAGTTCGACTACGAGGACGTCGTCGGCGAGCACCTGATCGGCGATCGCAAGATCGTCTCGGAGGGCGTCGTCATCGGCGGCCGCTGGTGGCATCCGAATTGAGCGGCGGGCGCGGATCGTGACCGCGCGCTCGCATGGCGCACTGATCAGTCGCGTCCCGCCTCCATGATCGCCTTGGCGAGCCGCGCCGGGTCCGAGAAGCACAGCTCGTGGCTTCCCGGCACCTGCACCAGGCGAAACAGGCCGAGCTTTTCCGACAGCCGCGGGTGCCAGGGATGGCTGTGCGGCATCGCGACGTCCTCGGTGCAGTTGATGTAGGATTTGGCCAGCGGCATCTCGGCCGGATTGCCCTTGAGCGCGATCTTGTCGGTGAAGGTCGCCAGCGGATGCGGATTGAGCACGTCATAAGCGCGCTGCGCCGTCTCCAGATCGGCATCGTTGATGAAGGCCTCGCGCCAGATCGGGAAGGGCAGCACCACCGAGCCGTCGCCGCGCTCGGCCGCGATGGCGTCGAACAGCCCGATATAGTGCGGCGGCACCATGTCGTTGAGGCATTCGCCGTCGTTGGGCACGAAAGCATTCCAGTAGACCAGGCGACGGATACGCTCGGGCGTGAGGTCGGCGACCCCCGTGATGACCATGCCGCCATAGGAATGGCCGAGCAGGACGACGTCCTTCAGATCGTTCTCGGCGAGGTAGTCGGCGATCGACTGGATCGCTTCTTTCAGCCCGGTCGTCTTGGCATCGCCCGGACGGTTGCCCTTGATGGTGGGGGTATGGACCTGATGGCCGGCGGCGCGGATCGGCGCGGCGACCGGCTCGAGCTCGGCGCCTGTGTGCCAGGCGCCATGGACGAGAACGTAGGTCGACATATTGTGGCTCCTCCCCAGGGTGTGGTTAGATCGGCGCAGCGTCGCCGCAGGCTAAGTGTGGACCGGCGACCGATTTGCCGCTTGGCTGGTCGCCCGCGGCTGGTCCGGTATTGAGGGCCGTCCGGATCTCGCATCAGCGATCCTTCTAGCGCCGCTCGTGACCCATAGCGGGCATTCGACAGCTTTTCTGGCGACATTGTGCTGGGCCCCTTTCTGTAGGCCGTGAGTGGGTTTAGTCTGCTTCAGAGCTGCTCCTTGAGACGGGATGCGCCGACATTTCCGTTAGGACTGAATGAGCGACGGGCGTGCTATCGGCGAGCATCGCATACTTCAAGGCCGATAATCCTTTTGTGCCGGTCTTCCACGAATCACATGGGAGAGCACTATGAAATCAGCGCTCGGGAATCACGTCACAGTCGTCGCGCTATGCTTCGTGCTAGCATTGGCGGCAGGCAACGATGTTCGTGCTGACGATAGGATGGTCAAGATCGTTATGATCGGCGATTCGATGACCGAAGGAAAAGTGCCCGAACTTGATCGCATCCCGATCCAACTCGAATTTGCGTTGAAAGCGAAAGGTCACTCAGTATCAGTTACCAACGCGGGCGCGGGCGGTGACTCGGCGGCGAAGGGACTCGGCCGATTGAGCCGAGTTGTCAAAGACGACACCGACGCGGTGATTGTGGCACTCGGTTGGTGGGACATGGACAGGGGGCTCGATCCAAACGTCACGCGCGCTGCCCTAGCAGCGATTCTGGAGAACCTTCAAGCTCGGAAGATTGCTGTGCTCCTCTGCGGGGTGCGAGCGCACACAAACTTTGGAGAGGAACATGAGAAAGCATTTGCCTCAATGTTCGCGGGCCTCGCCCGTGAATACAATGTTCTATTCTTCCCGGCCATCAACGATGCGGTTCTGGGCAATGCTCAACTGAACGCTGTGGACGGCCTGCACCCCAACGCGGCTGGGAACAAGGCGATCGTCGCGAAGATTCTTCCAACAGTTGAGGCTCTCATAGATCGAGTGCGCACCAGATCGTGATCCACCGGTTTTCCGAGACGGTGAAGGTATCGCAGGAGTCCGCTATCGGCCCGAATGCGAAGTTCGGGCGGCGCCCACAATCGTCGGCTCATCCAGGTAGACCGGAAGCAACCGGCCGATCTTCCAAGCGGCCCTCGTTGTGCGTCGGCGTGGGCTCTCAACCATGATCGGCGCGGGGGCCCACCACTCCATTTCATTAAATTCAATGGTCTGAAGGGCACATGGCGACGCCAATTAGGCGTCACTATTCGATCAGCATTCGCAAGCCTCGCGCAGCGCCTTGTTGCGCCTGGCCCCGGTAAGATTTCCAGCACTATACTTCCCAGCGCTCTTCCCATTGCGGAGCACCATCATCGAGTATCGCGTCGATGTCAGTGCCATCCGACGTCTCCCTCGAGATCGTGCTTGGCTATGCTCGGCCTGTAGCTCATGATGTCGGCGCACTTCATCATCTGCCCCTTCCAGGACGCGCCGGCGAGCCGCCGATGAAAGCAACGAGTTAGAGGCTGGCGCGCTTTGGCAACTGGATGAGCGTCCGCCAGAATCCTCACCGGGTCGTGGAACACTGTGAATGATCCGACACCACCTCAAATCGCGTCGCCCGCCGGCCAATCGGTGATGCCGTTCTTGATCGTCCATCCGAGATTGTCGATCGCCGTTCGCATGGCATTGAGCTGGGCGTCGTTGCGGGTGTTGGCGAGGATCGCCCAGCAGAAGCCGTCGGAGGTCCGGACCAGTTCGCTGATGGTGCCGGCGAAGTCGCCGAGATGCCACCAGTTGCCCGCGCTGTTCACGGCCCAGCCCTTGGCGTAGTTGGCGGCTCCGCCGCCTGCAGCCAGCACCGTGGTGGCGGTCGCCATGGTGGCGACGGTCGTGGACTGGAGCAGGTCCGGCCTCGACGGGAAGCCGTCGAACCGGAGCGCGATGCGCAAGAGGTCCGTCGGGTTGGCGATCCAGCCGCCATGGGCATCCATGCGAGCGACGGGCAGGGCGTAGGGGTTAAACGTTCCCTGCTGGGTGTAGGTGACCTCGTTCGAACGGCGCTGAGCCAGGGTGTCTCCGGCGATGTGCATGTCCGTCACGCCGCAGGGCGCGAGCACCCGCTGTCGCACGAAGTCGGCGTAGCTCAACCCGGACACCTGCTCCAGCACGCGGCCGAGCACGCAATAGCCGAAGTTCAGATAGTCAAAGATCGCACCCGGGTTGTTTGCAAGCGTGAGGCCAAGCATCTGGCCGATCAGATCCGCGTGTGTGGCGCTGGGCTGGCCGAACATCGGGTCCTGCGCGCCGCTCCAGCCGCTGGTGTGCTCGAGCAGATGCTGCACTGTGATTTGCGTGACCCGCTGATCCGGATATGGCAGTGTCCCGAACTGCGTGCCGAGGATGCCGCCTTGCCCGAAGACCCGATCGGTGAGCGCCAGCAATCCGGCTTCGATCGCCCGGAAGACCGCCATCGAGGTGATCGGTTTTGACACGCTGGCGATACGAAAGAGGTGGCTTGGCAGGACCGGCGTTCCGGCGCTATCCGCGTTGCCAAAGGCGCGTGCGAACATCAGCGCGCCGTTGCGGGTCATCGCGATCGAGACACCGGGCACGTTGTGAGCGGTCATGAAGTTCTGCACCGCCTGGCGGATCGTCGTCTCATCGCGATCCGACAGGAAGGGCTTGTGCCAGATCGAGGCGTAGTGAACCGTGCCACCCTCGGGATACCCGTTTACCTTGACCAGCCGATAGCCGCGATTCACCAGGGCGTTGAATTCCGTCTGATGTTGCGCAGCGTCGATCCCGTGCCGGGCCTGCCAGGTCAGGTCCGGTCCGCGGCTCCAGAGTGCCGCGTAGCGGGTTTGCCCGCCGTCCAGGTAGCCGCTCACCCGGTGCAGGATGAAGCCGTGGGTGGCCCAATGATTGAACTGCTGCTGGTATTCTCCGGCCGTCATGCCGTGGCGTGCCACCCATTCCGGCGTCGTTGTCCGCTCCCATATGGAGGCGAAGCGCACTTGGCCGGCTTCGGTGTAGCCACACAGGTCCACCGGGCGGAAGCCTTCGTTCGGAAGCGTGTCCACCTGGTTCTGCCATTGTGCCGGGGTCAGGCCATGCCGCGCCCTCACTTCCGGCGATGGGATGGCCTGCCAGATGGAGCTGAAGCGTATCCCGCCCGCCGTGTCATGACCGCTCACTGCGATCGGGCGGAAGCCCTGGGCGGGCAGGGTCGTGAACAGCTGCTGGTGCGCGGCTGCGTTGATGCCGTGGCGTACCTGGGTTGCGGGTCCCGGTGATTGCTCCCAGACGCCGGAGAACCGTTCGACGCCGTTGGCGCTGCCGCCATTTACGTCGATGGGACGAAAGCCCTGGTTCTTCAGAAGATCGAATGCGCCTTGAAAATCAGCGCCCGAGAGGTTGTGACGGGCCTGCCATGCGGTGACCATGTGCGCCTCTTGCTTGCCGATGTTGCGACTGATGCTTCAACAGACAGAGCGACACCTGGCTCAGCGCCTCGTTCGCTCTTCGTGAATGACGTGCAATACAGTCCAAGAGTATGGGCTTTCGGAGAGCGGCGGTGTGAGCTCGCTCACGTTCTGCAAAAAAATGGCGGCGTCATGAGAGTCGCATGGGGCTGTGTTTCGGCGTAGGGTCTCGACCATGATCGGCGTACGGGTCCCGCCATACAATTCAATGAAATCAACGTCCTGAAGGGGTCTCGACGCCGCCGATGGGGGTCAATGTTCAATGAGCATTCCTTCTTCGAAGACCGCGCGCAAAAGCGCGGTGGTCGCCGTGTCGAAAAAGGCTTCGATCCGTGGGGTGACAGTGACGAATGACATGATCCAAACGCCGGCAACTCGCGTCACCAGGGGGGCGACTGGAATGTCGCGTGAGTCCCCTTCAGCGCCTCATCAGCGCCGCACGGTCGGCGTCAACAACGTCATCGCAGCTCCGGTCCCTCTCCTTCGATCCGGGTGTTTTTCGGCGCCCGGCCGAAGTACTGTTTGCGGCCTATTATCTCGCCTCGGACTGCTCAAAAAGGATGCGCCTCAGCGCTGGAACGGGGATGGTAAACTAGAGGTTCTTTGTGCGAGATCGCCAAGCGCAGCTCGCCGCGTTTGCGCGCGAAGCACGGGAAAGGTGCCGTTTCGTCCCACTCGTCTCGCAATGGAGCGGACGATGTTTTTAATGTTCGAGAGATTGTCCGATCGGTCAAAGAGGCATTGCGAATTTCGATGCCCACGCTGCGAGCGATGGCCCCGATTGGTGAGTATCGATCGCAAGCCAGATGGCTCCTACAGCTTTTTCGAGTGCCGATGTGGTGTCCAGATATTAGATCGTGTTCAGCGTACGCAAACATTTCATGAATGAATTGCGAAATTTGGAGGCTCCTGTGCTGCTTGCCTATCTTCCCATCATCTTGTTCGATGCCTGGGCGCGCGCGGGAATAGCGATGCTGCCCCAATGGGCTCCGACAGCAAAATCTGCAGCTGTGAAGCCGACGATCATCTTGCTGGAATGAGTTGCTGCACCGGCGGTCCGTCGACATCGAATCCGCATCGCATGGGCGACAAGGATAAGTGAACCTTTTCGGCGAGGCCGTGTCGGGCCGCTGCGGCCGTTGCCGCCGAGGACGAGGTGGGGCCGCAGCTGTCCTGATTACCCGCCGTTCTTCGGAGAGCCAGCTCTGGAGCTGCGTCCTGGCGACGACGGCCGTGGCGGACCCCAGGCTTTCTGGAATCACAGTTCGCCCGGCGAACTGCTGGTCCAGGTCTGTCTCCTGCTTGATCAGCTAGTGCCGATCGGAGTGGTCTCGGTCTTGATCGCGGCGAACATATCCTGGAACTTGCTCCGCTCTCGCGGCTCCATCCCAGTCGGTCCGCGAGTTCGAGCACATGCCGCTGCCCCCGGATAGCCGTTGAGCTCGGCCGCGAGTGCGAGCCCGATGTCTCGCCCCGCCCGAAGGTCCGCGATCTGCCGATCTGAAAGTAGCCGATCAGCGTAGCTTGCGGTTCTTCGCGCGTCCTGTTGCAGCAGGAAATGCGGAGTACCCGCGCTCTGATGGCGGGTACTCATCGACTTCCAGGATCAGGCGGCCAAGGGGTTCACGTCACGGTGCCAAATGGCGCGCTCGTGAGAGAAGGCCTTGAAGCCGTAGATCGAGTGGTAGGCCCCAATCCCGCTGCCATTGACGCCGCCGAACGGCAGGCTGCCGTCGAAATAATGGCCGGCCCATTGATTGACCGACACACCACCCGAGGTCGTGTGCTGGATGAAGGCCTGAATGAAGCTGTCATCCTTCGAGAAGACGAGCGATCCGAGCGGCTTGCCGTGACGCTGGATGGTCGCGAATGCCTCATCTGCCGTGGCGTACGGCATGACAACCGTAACCGGCCCGAAGATCTCGTCCTGCATGATGTCCGCATTCGAGGGGACGTCGGTCAGGATCGTCGGCTCCATCGTTAGCTCATTGGGGCTCGAGCTGCCGCCGAAAGCCACGGTCGCGCCGCGCTCGACCGCATCGTCGATATAGCCGCGCACTCGTTCGAAGTTGCGGACGTCGATGAACCTGCCTGTCCTGGCGCTGTCGAACTTGGCGCCGGTATAGCTCTGCTCCTTGATGACCGCGGCCATTTTTTCGATGAATGGAGCCTTCAGTTCTTCAGGAACAAGCACGTAATCGATCGACAGGCATGTCTGGCCGTTGTTCATCGTCCGGCTCGTCGCCACGGCCGCCGCCGCCGCATCGAGATCCGCTGTGCGGTCGATGATCGCCGGGTTCTTTCCGCCCAGTTCAAGCGTGACGGACGTGAGGTTCTTCGCAGCGGCCGCCATGACGATCTTGCCGACCTTCGGGCTACCGGTGAAGAACACATGATCGAATGGCTTCTCGAGCAAGGCGTTGGCGACTTCGGAGGAGCCTTCGAACACCGCCACCTCGGATTCTTCGAACACGTCCTTGATGATCGTGCTCAGAACCGCGCTGGTGGCCGGCGCCATGCTGGCCGGCTTGATGATGGCGCTGTTGCCCGCCGCCAGGGCGCTGATCAGCGGCTCGACGCAAAGGTGGAACGGGAAATTCCACGGGCCGAGAATGAGCACGACGCCACGCGCTTCATAGTGAACATAGGCTTTGACAGAGGGATCCTTGATATTCGGCTGGACCGGCGTCGGCGCCATCCAGTCGTTCAGCTTCTCGATCGCTTCGTTGGCCGTGTCGATGCAATTCTGCACGTCGAACGGCATTGCGACCTTCGGACGGCCCATGTCCTGGAAAAGCGCGTCCGCGACCTCTTCCCCCGCCTGCAGAAGGCGGTCCCGAAGGCGGATGATGCGCGCACGGCGCTCCTCAGCGCTGCTGGTCTTCATCTTCCAGATGTTCGCCTGCTGAAGCGCGAACACGCGATCGATTTCCACATTTGCCATGGCTCTATTCCTTCTTTTGATTGATGTGTGTGTGCAGCCGAGCGAAGGGCCGGCTTGGGCAGCCGGCCGCGAAGATCGCTCTGGCGGCTTCGTCCTGATGGTCCGTCGAAGCGGACAGGTCCGCCCACTGATCGATCTCGGCCGAGCGTGCCGCAAGCTCGTTGCGCGCAAACTCGATCGCATCGGAGCCGACGAGGAAGTGGACGGGGGGCTTCTCCGCCCCTGCCATCTTGACGATCGCGGGCCCGAACCTGGTGGGATCGCCAAGCTGCTGGTGGCTGTGGCTCCTGTACGCAGCTTCGACGGCATCGCGGACCTGGTCATAGTCGGCGATGCGGTTGCCGGCGAAGCGGACCGAGCTCGGAGCCAGGAAGTCGGTTCGGAAGTAGCCGGGCGACACCACCGTGACATTGATGCCGAACGACGCGACGTCCTTGGCCAAGTTGACACTGAAGCCTTCGACGGCGAATTTCGACGCGCCGTAGAGCGTGCAGAGGTCGAAGGCGACCTTGCCGCCGATCGAGCTCAGGTTGATGATGTGACCTGACTTCTGTTGGCGCATCACCGGCAGCACGGCGCGCGTGACGCGCATCAGGCCGAACACGTTCGTCTCGAACTGACGCTCGATGTCTTCTTCGGAGGCTTCCTCGAAGAGGCCGAGATGGCCGTAGCCTGCGTTGTTCACGAGGACATCGATGCGGCCAAAGCGCGCGACGGCGGCATCGACCGCTCTCCTGGGCGCCTCGGCATCGATCACATCCAGCGACAGAAACAGCGTGCGGTCGCTGTTGTCGCCAAGGGCCTTACGCACGCTGTTCTCGTCGCGCGCGGTGGCGACCACGTTGTCGCCGGCCGCCAGAGCCGCGCGAGCCACCTCCGCACCCAGACCGCGGGCGGCGCCAGTGATGAACCAGGTCTTCGTCATCGTCTTTCTCCTCTCGATCGTTGGGCGGCTTTTCATGTTCGCCGCGACGAGGAGAAATTCGCCGATACCGTCGATGAGGCGGTAGATCGTTCTTCCGCCAGAATTGCCTGATCCTCCGCGGCCTACCGATCAGGCGAGCATGGCCAAGAGCCTCACGGGAAGGAACGCGTCATCTGGAAGAATAGGCAATTCTGACGGAGCATCGATGTACCCGGCCTATCCTCCCCGCCATTAGAATTTCCGCATGTTTAATTCTTGATGAGGTGCGCCGTGTCACATCTCGAGCGGATGAGGACCCTGGTTACCAGGAATACGCATTCGGACGGAATATTCTCAACGGACATTCCGGCGCTCGCGCTTGTCCGTTATCCGCAAGCCAGTGAGCCGCTGCATATGCTCTACGAGCCGGCGCTCTGTCTTGTCGTGCAGGGCGCCAAACAAGTCGTGCTGGGATCGGATCTCTACCGGTATGACCCAGAGACCTACCTGATCGTATCAGTGGACCTGCCGGTTGTGTCACAGGTCACCAACGCTTCGCGGGAGCGGCCTTTCCTCGCTATCCGGCTTGATCTCGATCTCGCAGCCCTCCGCGACCTTGCCGTCCAATTGCGATTGAGGCCGGGACGCGATCAGGCGCACCAGCCGGGGCTGCAGCTTCACCAGGCCTCCCTTGAAGTCGGCGATGCCGTTTGCCGCTTGCTCGAACTGCTGGATCATCCTGAGAGCATTCCGATCCTCGCACCGATGGTGAAACGGGAGATCCTGTACCGTCTGCTGGTGGGAAGCGGCTCTGCTCGCATTCTTCAAATCGCCGTCGCCGAAAGCCGCCTGTCCCGGATCAACAAGGCGATCGCGATGCTCAAGAACAACTTCCGCCACCCGCTTCGGGTCGAAGTTCTCGCAGACCAGGCCGGTATAAACCTGAGCAGCTTCCACCTGCACTTCAAGCAGGTCACCGGCATGAGTCCCTTGCAATATCAGAAGGCGCTTCGGCTACAGGAGGCTCGACGGCTCATGCTCGGGCTGTCCCTCGACGCGGCCACGGCAGGCTTCAACGTCGGCTATGAGAGCCCTTCGCAATTCTCCCGGGAATATGAGCGGTTGTTCGGAGCGCCGCCGGTGCGTGATCTGGCGCGTTTGCGCGGAATGCCCTCCCACCTGCTGGAGGGATGATGCGGCCATGCCCACAACATGATTGAAGGCGGAACCGCCAAAGCTCCGCCTTCGTAAGCTTCCTCTCCCGCTCAGGCGCGGGCCGGCTTCGATATCATGCTGAACGCGCGCAGATCGAGTTCGCCTTCGACAAGCGAAGGGATCGCCTCGATGAAGCGCTGCATGTGGGGAAACTGGAAATGCGCCGTCAAGTCATCGGCCGATTTCCAGTTTTCGTAGACACACCAGAGCTCCGGGTCATTGTTCGAACGATGGACGTCATAATTGATGCAGCCTGGCTCGGCGCGGCTCGGTTCGACCAGCGCCAGAAGATGCTCGCCGAGTCGCTCGCTCTTTCCCTTTTGCGCCCGGATGAATGCGATGTTGGTCAGTTGGGTCATGGCCGTTCTCCTTCTTCAACGCTCATCGCGTCGAAGCCGAAGATCGGTCATTCCCTTCGTGGGGAGGTAGAACAGGAGCCCGACATCCTTGCACGATCCTACGCCTCACACGAACGCCGGCTCGGTACGCAGCTTCTCTATGTCGCGCTTGGGCGGGAGGCCGAAATGGCGGGAATATTCGCGCGAAAACTGGGAGGGGCTCTCATAGCCGACATTGAAGCCGGCGGTCGCGGCATCCACGGCATGCGTCAGCATCATCCGGCGCGCTTCCTGAAGCCTGATCTGCTTCTGGAACTGGAGCGGGCTCATCGACGTGACGGTCCGGAAGTGCTCATGAAAACTGGACGTGCTCATGTTGACCTGGGCAGCCACTTCCTCGACGCGGATCGACCGCGCATAGTTCGCTTTGATCCAGGATATCGCCTTGCCGATCTGGGACAGCTTGCTTTCGCCATATGCGATCTGTTGCAGACGGCTCGCCTGCTCGCCCATGAGCAGGCGATAGAGGATTTCGCGCTCGGCCAACGGCGCCAGAATTTGCCGGTCGGTCTCCCTTTCGACGTCGAGCAGCGCCGCCATGCGGACGACGGCGTCGAGAAGTTCGTCGGGCGCGGTGCTGACGTCGAGCCCGCTCTTCGGTGGCTCGTGGCGCGCGCCAGTCGGGAAGGCATCCTGGATGACGCTGCTGATCGCGATCGGGTCGAGGTCCAGGCGGAAACACAGATAGGGCCGCTCGGGCGAAGCTTCGAGGATCTGCCCCGTGACGGGCAGCTCGGCGCTGACGATCAGAAACTGCGGGGGCTCATAGAGGTAGATGTTCTCGCCCAGCATCGTTTGCTTGCGACCCTGGGCGACAAAGCAGACGGCGGGCTTATGAAAGACATGGATTGGATCGGTCGGCCTTGTCGAGCAAAGGACATGGACCCTGGCCAAAGAAGTCGCCGATACGCCGTCGCAGGTTACGTTTCGTGATAAAGTGTCGGCCAACTTTTCTATCAGCATTTCCGCCTCTGCTTAACAGTCCGGCCCGAATACGGGAGCGCTCGCCCATCGTATTGAGTTCTCTTCATTATTCATCAGCGTCGCGGCCTCAGCAAGATCAGAGCCTGCTGCAGGGACAGCCACGCGAACATAATGGGTGCACCGGCGCTTGCTCGGCGCCGGCCGCCTTGCTCACGCCCGATCCGTCAGCCAAGCGGAGGGATCACGCCCAGCTGCTGCATGACGGAATAGAGGTTCGCCACGCCCCAATGCTCGGTGATCTTCCCGTTGACCACGCGCATGGCGTCGACCGTCTCGAAGCTGACCCTCCTGCCGGTCGGCGGCACACCGAGGAAGGTGCCGAGATGAGTGCCGTGGTAGGTCTTGTAGGTCGTGACCACATCTCCGTCGGCGCGCTGCCAATGGATCTCAGGCGTGAAGTCCGGAAACGCCTCGCGCAGGCGCCGGTAGAGCTCAAGTACCGCGGCCTTGTCGGGCCGGCCACCGGGCTGCGGCGTATGGTCATGGAAGTTGTCGGCGAACAGCTCGTCGAACAGAGCCCAGTCGCCCCCTCCCTGCACCTCGATAGTATTGCGGCGAACCACCGCCTTGGCGGTCTCGCTGATATCCTGCGTCATCGTCTTCTCCATCTGGCTTGGCTGGCGGGGACCGCCAACCGGCGCGAGGTTCGCAGCATGCCCGCGCCGGTGTTTTGGATGCGCCTTACGCGGCGAGCTTGGCGGCCGTCCTGGCGACGAGCTCACCCTGATGGCGCGCACCCTCGAGCTCGATCTCGGAAGGCTGGCGCGAGCCGTCGCCGCCGGCGATGGTGGTCGAGCCATAGGGCGCCCCACCCACGATCGCTTCCACTGTCATCTGACCGGCATGGCTGTAGGGCAGCCCGACGATGGTCATGCCGAAATGGAGCAGGTTGGTGATGATCGAGAACAGCGTCGTCTCGTTGCCGCCATGCTGGGTGGCGGACGAGGTGAAGGCAGCGCCGACCTTGCCGTTCAGTGCGCCGCGTGCCCACAACCCGCCGGCCTGGTCGAGGAAGGCCGCCATCTGCGACGACATGCGGCCAAAGCGCGTGCCCGTGCCGACGATGATCGCGTCATAATGTTCGAGCTCGGTAACGGTCGCGACGGGGGCGGCCTGGTCGAGCTTGAAATGCGCCTTGCGCGCAATCTCCTCCGGCACCGTCTCCGGCACGCGCTTCACATCGACCTCGGCGCCGCCCTTGCGCGCACCGTTGGCGATGGCATGGGCCATCGTCTCGATATGGCCATAGGAGGAATAGTAGAGAACGAGAACCTTAGGCATGGTGGCCTCCGTGATTGCGGCTGCGGCCTGCCCGCGCCGTGGGTGTCTTGACTGTGCCGACAGACGGGCAAGAGGAGAACCCGAATACGGTCGATCAACAGGTTCGATCTTTTCGGTATGTTGGCGGTCGCCCTCAGATGACGGCCAGGAGACCACCATCGACCTGCAGGACGATGCCGGAGATGTAGCTCGACAGGTCCGAGCCGAGGAACGCGACGGCATCCCCGACTTCCGAAGGCTGGCCGAGGCGGCGCAGCGGCGTGCGCTGGCGGAACCCTTCCGACGCCGCCGCAATGTCCGGCGTGGACCGCAGCAGTTTAGTGTCGATCGTGCCGGGCGCGATCGCGTTGACGCGGATGCCGTCCGGCCCGAGCGCGTCGGCGAGCGACTTCGCCATCAGGACGATGCCGCCCTTGCTGGTGGAATAGGCGACCGTAAAGCCCGCGCCGGCGATGCCTCCCATGCTCGCCATCATGACGATGCTGCCCGTCTTGCCTAGCGCCTTCATCTGCCTTGCCGCGGCCTGCGCTCCGAACAGCGTGCCATCGAGGTTGACGGCCATCAGCCGCCGATAGTCCTCCTCGCTGACGTCAGCGCCGTCGCTCCTCAGCGAGATGCCGGCATTAAGGACCATGACATCGACGCCGCCGAACTCGCGCGCGGCCTCGACCAGTTCGTCGTTGTCGGCCCGGCTTGCGATATTGGACTTCTGGAATTTTGCCTTCACGCCCAGCCGCTGGATCTCGGCGGCTGTAGGCTCGCCGCCCTCGCGCGGCGTCTCGACGATATCCGACACGATCACCGCCTTGGCGCCGTGCCTCGCCGCGGCGAGCGAAATGGCGCGGCCGATACCGCTTGAGCCGCCGGTGACGATGACGCTCTTGCTCTCAAGAATATTGCTCATATGCGTTCTCCTGGCCGCGCGCCGTGGAACTGGGCGCGCGGTGTCTGGATCTCAATTGTTAGGTCGAAGTGCGATCAGGCCTGCTTGATCAGCGAATGCACCATCAGCGGTCCGCCGAACTGCTGCAGCCGGCCGCCCTCGGCCAGCCTGCCGAGCACGATGGGGGCAAAGCCGAGCCGTTCGGCCAGGGCTGCCACCTCGCCGGCGGCCTCCGCGTCGTCGCTGGACAGGAAGACGGTACGGCGCCCGTCCGCCACCTCGGGCTCGGCGGCGAGCACCGCGGCCGGCAAGGTGTTGAAACCCTTCACCACCCGCGCGCCCGGCGCGGTCTCGGCGACAATCTCCGTCGAGGGGCGGCCGCCGAGATCGGCCGGCGTGAACTCGGGGAACTTGATCGCGTTCGTCGCGTCGACGACGATCCGGCCGCCCCAGTCGCCCACGCCGGCGACCGCTTCCGGAACCGCCGTGAAGGGCACGGCGAGGATCACGATATCGGCCGACAGCGCCACGGACAGCTCCGACGGATGAATGCTCTCGCCGAGCTCGCCCGCAAGATCGTTGAGCGAGGCAGCCCCGCGCGTGTTGGCGAGACGGACCGGAATGGACTTGCGGGCGAACTGGCGCGCGAGAGCTGTGCCGATCGCACCGGAACCGATGATGGCGTAGGTCATGACTTGCATCCTTTCTTGACGATGAGTTGTGGGGGATCGCGGTCGCGTCAGGAGACGCGCCAGCGCGGCATTTCAGGGAGAGGAATGAATTCGCTGTCTCCAGGCACGCCACGGAATCGGCCGAACTGCCAATCCTCGGCCGCCTGATCGATCCGCTCGCGCCGGCTGGAGACGAAGTTCCAAAAGATGTGGCGCTTCTCCGGCAGTGGCTCGCCGCCGAGCATTATCAGCCGCGCTGGCCCGTGGGCCACCACAACGATCTCGGAGCCCGGCCGCAGCACGACGAGCTGGTCCTTGCCGAAGCGGCCGGTCTGCCCCTCAACCTCGATCGCGCCGTCGACGACATAGAGCGCTCGCTCGACATGCTCGCCGTCGATGCGGAATCGCGCGCCATCTACAAGCGCCACATCGGCATAGAGCGTATCCGAGAAGACCCTGGTCGGCGCGCGCGCACCGCCGAACGTGCCGGCGAGCAGCCGCACATCGGCGCCCTCGCCGGTGAGGCGCGGCAATTCGGATGCCGCAACATGTTGGAAGCCGGGATCGGTCTCCTCCAGTTCGAGCGGCAGCGCCAGCCAGGTCTGGAAGCCAAACAGCCGGTCCTCGCGCGCGCGGAACTCGGCGCCGCTACGCTCGGAGTGGACGATGCCCCGACCCGCGAACATGAGGTTGACCTCGCCGGGCCGGATCGTCTGGACGTAGCCCTCGCTGTCGCGATGATCCATCTCGCCGTCGATCAGATAGGTGAGCGTGGCCAGGCCGATATGCGGGTGCGGGCGAGTATCGACGCCTTCGCCAGCGCGGAACACCGCCGGCCCGAAGCTGTCGAGGAAGATGAACGGGCCGACCATGCGGCGCTTGGCTGAGGGCAGCGCGCGCCGCACGTCGAAATCGCCAAGATCGCGGATGGCTGGAAGGAGCACTTGCTCGACTGGATCGGTGGTGGATTGCAGGGTCATCGTCGCCTCGCTGGCGGCCGTTCGAGGGCCGCTGATCTAATGACCGATACCTAAGCCCTGTGGACTAAGCGGAAAATACGGATAAGATCGCGCGAAACGTTCGAGGAATTCGATATGATATCCGAGCCAGGAACCCCGACTCTCGATCAGCTGCGGGTGCTCCTGACCATCGTCGATGTCGGCAGCTTCGCGGGCGCGGCCCGCAAGCTCAACCGCGCGACGTCAGTCATCAGCTATTCCATCGCCAACCTCGAGGCGCAGCTCGGCGTGAAGCTGTTCGACCGGGAGACGACGAGGAAGCCGCAATTGACTAAGGCCGGTCGTATGGTGCTGGCGGAGGCGCGAACGATCTCGGGCGGGGTGGATGGGCTCCGCGCCAAGACGAAAGGGTTGTTGCAGGGCCTTGAAACCGAATTGCACCTCGTCCTCGACGTGCTCCTGCCCGAGGAGCGTGTGGTCGATGCGCTCCTGAGCTTCCGGGACGCGTTCCCTACGGTCTCGCTTCATCTCCATGTCGAAACGCTGGGTGCGGTTACGCAGCTCGTGCTCGACCGGGTCGCGACGGTCGGCGTTAGCGGACCGCTCGATGTGGTGGGAGGCGTCGAGCGCATTGGTGTCGGCAGCGTGAGGATGATCCCGGTCGCGGCCCCGCAGCATCCCCTGGCGCTTGCTGGCAAAAACCCGCCGGGCGCCGGGCGCGAACATGTGCAGCTCGTCCTGACGGACCGTTCGCCGCTCACCCACGGCCAGGACTTTGCCGTGGTGAGCGCAAGGACGTGGCGCCTTGCCGACCTCGCCTCGAAGCACATGCTGCTCAAGGCCGGCATCGGCTGGGGCAACATGCCGGAGCCGATGATCAGGGAAGATCTCGAACGCGGCCTGCTAGTGCATCTCGACATGCCCGACAGCATCGGCGGCGACTATGTCATGCACGCCGTCTACCGCGCGGACTCCCCGCCGGGACCTGCGGCCTCATGGCTCATCGAGCGGCTGCGCAATCAGGCCGCCGCGGCTCCGGGTCCCATCTCGCCTGTGCCGGACAGAATGACTGGCTCGCGCGGTGCCGCCGGCCGGCGCACGAAATCGAGACCTTAGATGCGAGGCCGCCGGTTCCTTCCGCAAAGCGCTTCGCAGTCGATGGAGACGGCACGGCTAAACTTCAGACAATCGCTACAAAGTTCACCGACACGCTCCGCAAAGCTAGTCTTTACCAAGGCCGATATGTCCCAGTATCCACTCGATGTGTTGCGTCAGCGCTATGTCGTCGAGAAAAGACCGCTCGAGGCCAGCGTCGAGCAGATCTTGCGGGCCGACACCCGCGCGGGAGCGCAGGCGATCTTGGCTTCAATTGATAAACGCCGCTTCGAAAATAGGTCCGAAGGGCAGCGCCTCCGCAAGATGCTCCGCTTCGAGAGCTCTCTCGGGAAAGCGGCTGTCATGCCGTGGCAGGCGTGGACGAGGCCGGAATGAGCCCTCTCGCGGGGCCGGTCTCCGCCAGTGCCGTGATCCTGAGACCCGGCACGCGGATCATCGGGATCGACGACTCGAAAAAACTCGATTCCGCGTCCCGCGAAGAACTCGCGAAGGAGATCAAGGCAAAGGCAGAGAGTTGGTGTGTGGCGTTCGTGGAGGTCGAGGAGATCGACACGATCAACATCTATTGGGCGGGCGTTCAGGCCATGCAGCGTGCAGTCAAGGGACTGGGATTGACGCCGCAGCACTTGCTGATCGACGCAAAGCGGTTGAAGGAGATCGACATCCCCCATCAGGCCATCATCAAAGGCGACGCCAAGTCCGCCAGCATCGCCGCCGCCTCCATCCTCGCGAAAGTCGAGCGCGACGCGGTCATGCGGACTCTCGAAGCGCGTCACCCCGGCTACGGCTTTGGACCCGTACGCAAAGCTCTCGGGTTGCCGCCCCTACCGCCCTGGCCATCGGCCTCCGCGCGCGAAGTCGGCTGACCGGGGCTTTTGCTCCGAATTCGCTGTCTCATTCTCGCGACCAGCTCTTTTCGCGAACGACGTCCTTGGCCTTTTTGTCGGACCGCAGGCCGAGATAGACTGGCTGGCGCAGCTCGCCCTTGCTGGTCCACTCGGCGAACTTCACTTCTGCGACCAACGAAGGACGGACCCAGGTTGTGACCCGCTCATCCTTCACCTTGACCGAAACGTGAACAGGACCCCGGAACGCCGAGGTTTACCAGCGGACCATAAGGTGACTGGCTTCTTGCACGTGACGTAGATGCCCGCGCGAACGACGTCCGCTGTTGGCCCATCTGCGAAGTTGCGCTGGGTAGCACGGAGGTCCGCTTATCGCGGCAGAGCGGACTAGATTTGCTCAACCTGAGTTCTTCGCAATTTGACCCTCAACGGACATGCGATCAGCAGGGAGCGACACGTAACCGTGGGCAAGTTGGCGAGTGTCCTAATTACGTGACGCCTCGATATTGCGCCCATTCCGCAAGCCGCCTTGCGGCTGCTGCGATCTCGGCCTCTGAGCTAACGCCCAGCCTTTCAAGCAGCCGAGCGCGCTGCTGAGCGATTTGCTGCCGAGTGCCGCCAAGCCTCGCTGCGATCTCCCGGTCGGTCTTCCCGGCAGCAATGCGCCTCAAAAACTGCTTTTCTCGGGGGCTGAGAATTAGCTGCTTCATGTGCGAGTAGTCTGGCCGCTTTTTCCAAGGCGAGATTGATTATCCTCAAATCTAGCGGGCCAAGATAGGTTAAATGCGCCCGCATTGAAACTTACTACGGTGCGAGCCGATGCTGACCGCTGCGGAATGCCAAAATCTGGCGCGAGCTTATAAGAGCCAGGCAAACGAACCGGGACTATCTGGGAGAAGGGCAACTCTCCTCCGCAACATCTCGCGCAGCCTCTCCGGTCTAGCCCACCAACTGGAGATGTTGGCGGCGGATCAGGGTGACGATCTGCGCCAAGCGCGGCAGTGAGGCCGCCTCAGTCGGCGACCGCGTTCATATCGGGCAAAGCCTGCCATGTCGCCTGTTGGCCCATCAGCGAAGTTGGGCTGCCTGTGACGGAGGGCCGTTCATCGCGTCAGGAGCGGACCAGATTCGCTGAACCTGAGTTCGTCCCAGTTTGACCTGTAGCTTGTGGCCACTACCTGACCCTCACAGAGGTGGCCGCTGAGGCCAACTCGGTCGCTCTCCAAGGATCATCTTGACAAAGCTCTGGGGCCCCAGGCGGGCGCCGGCCCTAGGCCTAGCGGCTTCTCTCAGCGACGATTCGGCACGATTATGGCAGCATGTCAGCCGCCCGCATCATCAAGCCGCCGCCCATGTCGGGCGGTGACCGCAAATACTACGCCCGCCAGATTCACAAGGCAGAGGTTACCTTCGCCAATCTTGTCGAGCAGGCGGCCATGGCTCACGTGGCGGCAGACGCTGCACGCGCCCAAGCCTATGCCCTAGATTGCGCGGCCTGGAACACGGCCCTCTTCATCGGAGAACTGGACCACGCGTCGCCCACGATAGCGGCTGCAATCGCCGGAGGATTTTCACTCCTGGAGGTGCGCTGCGAACACTGCAAGCACACCGAGATGATCGACCTTGCCTTGGTCGTACAGCCGCGCGACCGACAGGTCGCGCTGATGCGCAGCTACCTGTACTGTAGCCCTTGCCAACGGACTCTCGGCAAGAAACGTCGGCCCGATCTGATCGGACTTCGTCCCGCCGGTGATCCGCAGCCCGCAGCACCATCACGTCGCACGAAGAGAGCCTCCTGAGGATGTGCAATCTCTACAGCATCACGACGAACCAGGCTGCGATTAGCGCGCTTTTTCGCGTCGTCAATCAGTACGTCGGCAATCTCGCCCCTAAGCCGGGCGTTTTTCCTGACTACAAGGCGCCGATTGTCCGGACCGGCTCGGGCGGCCGCGAGCTGGTCCTGGCGCGCTGGGGCATGCCATCGTCGGCACAGGCTCTGATGGAAGCGACCAAGAAGCGAGCCGCGAAACTCGAGGCGAAGGGCAAGACCGTCGACTTCAAGGAGTTGCTTCGGATGGAGCCGGATTCCGGAACGACCAACATCCGAAACGTCAGGTCGAAGCACTGGACGCGCTGGCTGGGCCCGGAGCACCGATGCGTGGTCCCGTTCAACTCGTTCAGCGAGTTCAACAAGGCGGAAGGCGGCGATGTCTGGTTTGCGCTCGATGAGAGCCGTCCGCTCCTGTGCTTCGCTGTGGACCAACTGGACATCGGTTCGGAAGGTCAAGGAGGGTGAGACCACCAACGATCTATTCGCGTTCTTGACGACCGAAGCCAACGCCGAAGTCGGCGCCATCCATCCGAGGGCGATGCCCGTCATCCTGACCACCCCTGAAGAGGTCGAGACCTGGATGAATGCTCCCGCGGACGAAGCGCTGAAGCTGCAGCGTCCGCTTCCGGACGGTACGCTGCAGATCGTCGCTCGCGGAGTGAAGGAAGATCCGGTCCTCGGAAGCTAAAACGCAGCGTATTCAGCTCACTCGGCGAGCTTCCTATTTGGGCCGCAACCGCCGCTCGACCTTTTTACGGCTGCTGCCAACCTTCTTGACCGCTTTCTTGACAGCGGATGCCGATCGGCGGGTTTTCTTAGCTTCGTACCGCACTTCATAGTCCTGTCCGCCCGCCACGCGAGTGCGGTCCTGTTTGCGGCCACGCGCCGATTGCTTCTTCGCCTTTTTTGCCATGTTCGCTGCAACCTCCATTGTCTTGCCAAAACGCCATGGGTTTCAGAAGGTTCCGTAAGGCGGAGACCACTCACGGCAGCACGCGGAACGAATCACTGCGAAATGACTCGAATCCACGTGTTCGTTGCGTGGAGTTGATTCAGGTGGCGTTGCAGCGTCGGAGGCGGTCGGCGATCGGGGTCAAGGCGCCCTTCCCGGGCTTCATCAAGCCCGTTCTCGCCCAGCAGGTCGAGCGCGTCCCGCGCGGCGATCGCTGGATCCATGCGATCAAGTTCGACGGCTACCGCGCCCAGCTCGACGTCGCCAACCACGACTGGACCAGGAAATTCCGCAAAGTGGCGCACGATGCCGACCTGATCCAGGCGGCGTCGGCCATCATCGACGGCGAGATCGTGGTGCCGGGCGAAAATGGCAAGACCGGCTTCGCGACGCTTCAGAACAGCCTGACGGGCAAGGCCGACAACCTCGTCATGGTCGCCTTCGACCTGCTCTATCTCGACGGCCGCGACCTGCGGCGGCTGCCGCTGCGCGCGCGCAAGGCCGCGCTGAAGAACCTGGTTGCGGGCTTGCCGATCGAATACAGCGATCATTTCGACATGGACGGCGCCGAACTCTATCGGCGCGTCTGCGCCGGCGAGCTCGAGGGCGTGGTCTCCAAGATCGCGGACTCCCCCTATGGCGGCCTGCGCGGCAATTACTGGGTCAAGACCACCTGCGCGCACCGTGAGACGCTGGCGATCGCCGGCTTCAAGATCAAGGACAACCGCTTCGACGGCATCTTTGTCGGCCGGCAGCAGGGTGACGAGCTGCTCTACGCCGGCAAGGTCGAGCACGGCTTCGAGCTGGCCACTGTCAAGGATCTGCAGCAGCGGCTGAACAAGCTGGTGCGCAGGACCCAGCCCTTCGCCAAGCGCATCCCCAACAGCGGCATCTGGGTCGAGCCGCGCCTTGCTGCCGAGATCGAGTATCGCGCCAAGTCGGCCAACGGCCATCTGCGGCACCCATTCTTCATGGGCCTGAGGGAGGATCTGTGATGGCGCGCCTGTCCCACGCCGAGCAGATCGAGCAGAGCTACGATCTCGCCATGATGGCGCTCGCGGACTATCTCACGCACGAACGAGACGCCGAGGCCACGCTCAAAGCACTGATCCGCATTCTCGATCGCGACGCCCTGCGCGATGCCATCACCGAGGTCCTGGTCGACGCCCGCGTACACCTGCGGCCGAAGGTGGACGCGCCGGCGCCATGACCGGTGGCTCGAAAGCCGCGCAATATGTGCGTATGTCGACAGACGCACAAAGATATTCCTTGGAAAACCAAATGGCTGCAATCGCCGCCCACGCCGCTCGGCGTCACATGAAAATTGTGCGTACCTATGCTGACGCCGGCCGCAGCGGGCTTCGAATTCAGGGACGCGAGGGCCTTCAGGATCTCATCCGCGATGTTCAACTGGGCCGAGCCGATTTCGATTGCGTCCTCGTCTATGACATCACCCGGTGGGGACGGTTCCAGGATGTCGATGAAAGCGCCTACTACGAATTCATCTGCAAACGCGCTGGCGTCCGTGTTCACTACTGCGCCGATGAGTTCGAGAACGATGGGAGTCTCGCCTCCATCGTACTCAAGAACATTAAGCGGGTTGCAGCAGCCGACTACAGCAAACAACTCTCGAAAAAGGTCTTCCTGGGTCAGTGCAACGTCGTGTCTCTGGGCTATTGGCGAGGCGGACCGGCCGGATATGGATTGAGGCGCATGCTGCTGGACGATCGCGGCAAGCGTCGAGGCATCCTCGAGTATGGTGAACAGAAGAGCCTGAAAAGTCAGCGCACGATCCTCGTCCCCGGCCCCGCTTCAGAGCAGAAGGTCGTGCGGCGCATCTTCAGCGCATTCGCGAACGAGAAGAAAAGCCGCACGCAGATCGCCGGCGACCTCAATGAAGACGGCATTTTCAACGCGCGCGGCAAGCTTTGGACTTCCCTGACCATCAGCAACACGTTGAAGAATGAGGCCTATGCCGGTCACCTGGTCTACAATCGGCGCTCGCAAAAGCTTGGCGAGAAGCAAGTCACGAACCCTCCCGATATGTGGGTGCGCCGAAACAACGCGTTCAAACCCGTCGTCGCACCGCGCTTGTTCGCGAAGGCGCAGCGGCGGTTGGCGGAGGTCGAGCATGGACGCGTCCTGACCGACGATCAGATGCTCAATCGGCTTCGTGCTTTGCTCCGTCGAGAAGGTCGCCTCTCGCTAAGATTGATGATGACCACGAAGGGAATCCCCCACAGCAAGACCTACGCACAGCGTTTTGGGTCGCTGGCGGAGGCGTTCAGGCGGGTCGGATACGAACCCAAATCCCGCTACTGCTTCAAAGAGACTGCCGCCAAGGCCGACCGTTTGATTGGTTCGGTCGCCCGCAACATCATCGCCGAGGTGGAAAAGCGCAGGCGCAGCATCAGTTTCCTGCAAGAACTGCGCTTGCTGACCATCAGCAGCAGCGTGACTATTTCTCTCGCCCTGGCGCGAGTGGTGTCTGACGGTGAACGGTACTCGCCGCGGGACCCGCGATGGGAACTGCAGCGGCTCAAGTACAAGAAGTCCGACCTGGTCCTGGTCATCAGGCTGCAGCCGAGCCAGGGAGGGATTAAGGATTTCTTCCTGTTGCCCGCCGCGAATCTGCCGGAAACAAGGGACGGGCGGGTCCGGATCTCAAATCGTGTCTTTGCTGAATTCAGGTGCCCTTCGTTCGCAGCTGTAATGAGCGCTCTGCATCAGCGGCTAGACGGACCGCAATGGTCGTGATCGGCAGATCGATGCAAGCGTGCATCCGGGGCCGAAGGCGGAGTGCTAGCGCGGGCATGACAAAGCCCGCGCGAGGGGACACCCCCGGGCCTACATCATTAGCGGACCTGTACCGCAGGCCGTTGCACGGGCAGCTTTTGACCCAATGCAGAAGTCGCTAAACCAATCATTGCCCGCAATCGTCCATCGGCACTTCACGCGCTTGTGTCCCTAGCAAGTCGCTATCTTCATTGAATTACGCTCGTCATTTTATATTATGACCGTAATGGCATTGAGCTGGACCGCTCTTGAGCGGCGGCCGGGTGCCGCCAAACAGCTCCTGGCGAGGATTTCATGGACGACACGACCACTGCCTCATCACGACAAACCGCAGATGTGAGCTCGCTTGGGCTCGCAGCCGCTGCAGCAGCGGTTCGCAAGGGCGACATCACCTCCGAGGCCTACACCGCGGCCCTTTTGCAGCGCGCCCGAGCGCTTGCCGAACTGAACGCCTTCATCACCATCGACGAGGCGGAGGTGCTGGCGGCCGCGAGGGCCGCAGACAAGTTGCGTGCGGCCGGATCGGCGGCCCCGCTCCTTGGCATGCCGCTTGGGGTGAAGGACAGTTATTTGACGAAAGGGCTACCCACTAGTCTGGGAATCGAAAGTCTGGCTCATTTTGTGCCGCGCGAAGATGCCGACGCTGTCCGGGCCATTAGGGAGGCGGGCGCGTTGATCTTCGGCAAGAACAATCTTGTCGAGATGTCTTACGGCTTGACCGGTCACAACGCACGTTATGGTCAGGTGAAGAATCCGCACGCGCGGGATCACATGTCAGGGGGCTCCTCAAGCGGCTCCGCCGCATCCGTGGCTGCTGGACTCGTTCCCGCGTCCTTGGGCGGTGACACCGTGGGGTCCATCCGGGTGCCCGCATCGTTCTGTGGAGTCGTGGGCTTCAAGCCAACCACGGGGCGTTGGCCGCGCAACGGTGTTGCTCCGATCTCCCATACACTCGACACGACGGGCGTATTTGCCCGAAGCGTTGAGGACTGCATTCTGGTTGACGACGTCGTGACTGGCGAACAGGCTGCGGAGTCCCCAGAGGGCGACTACGGCTTGAAGGGAGCCCGGCTTGCCTTCGCCCCGCGACAGTTCCTGGATCTGGTTGACCCCGAAGTCGAGTCCCGATTCCGTGCGGTGGTGCGGCAACTGCAGGACGCCGGCGCCGAGGTCGTGGAAATGGACCTTGGCCACGACTTCAATTCCCTCGTCCAAACGGCGACATGGGGCATCTTCGCTCATGAGACGATGGGCGCGATTTCGGAGTTTCTTCGGCGCCACGCGCTTCCGACTACGTTTGAGGCCATTTACGAAAGCCTTAAGCCTCAGCTTCGGCAGGCGTGGGAGCACATCGTATTGCCAGGTGGTGCAGGTGCTACCTCCGCAGAGGCCTATCAGGTGGCGCTCAACGTGAGTCGGCCGGAAATTCAGCGTCGCCTCGACACGGCGTTCGTCGCTCATGGGGCGTTGGCCATTCTGCAACCGACCACGCCCTGCACGGCGCCTTCGATCGGGGAACAGGCGACCGTCCACATCGCGGGGCAGGACGTCAGCTACCTCGCTCTGGCGAACCACACCGTGTCGGCAAGCAGCGTGGGACTGCCCGGTATCAGCCTTCCTGTCGGCCTGTCTCGCGCCGGGCTGCCGATTGGGCTCGAACTGGATGGCCCCCTAAGAAGTGATCAGCGGCTTCTCAACCTTGCCCGCGGTATCGAAGGCATCTTGGGTGCCAAGTCCGGTTCAACCTAGTGTCGTTGTTGCTTCGCGGGGCGAAGGGGTCCTGCAGACAGCGACAAAGATTAGAGGATCACCAGATGTCCAATGCACTGCACTCAACGCGTGCCATTCCGGTCGAGCACGTTACCATCCGCTCAACAAAGCCCTTCAAGGACGTTCGAGCCAAGCTCGCGACCTTGGCGCCACGCATCGATGACGGGATATTCACTCTCTTGCGATACGGTGAAAGTGAGCGCGCGCTTCGAGAGTTGGAGGCATGTCCGCCGCTCACTATTTTCGGGCAGCGTGACCACGGCGCGCTCCTAGCTGTTGCTGGGCTGACACGCCGATCCATCCAATTTGATATCGGAAATCCGCTCACCGCATCCAAGATGACCCGCCATCGATTGTCGGCGGGGCTCTATGCACCCATTCGCGTCCTTCTGCGCGAGGATGAAGATGGCGGTGTCGCGTTTGAATATGATCGGCCGGCATCCCTGTTCAGTCAGTTTGGCAGCGAACATGTGAATGCAGTTGCCCAGCAACTTGATCGCGACCTCCAGGCCCTATTGGAAGCGGCCGCAGCTTAACGGATATTGATGGAGTGGAGAGAAGATGCGTTTCGAGAAAGGACACAAGGCAGCGACGCGACGACATATCATCGATGTAGCCTCGAAGTGCATACGCCAAGACGGTATCTCCGCCGCCGGGATCGCCGGGATCATGGGCGAGGCCGGTCTGACCAAAGGCGCATTCTCTCCGCACTTCGAGTCTAAAGACGCACTCGTTCGCGAGGCGCTGGCGAGCGCGCTCAACGACCAACAACATCGCCTCGATGAGGATCGGCGGACGGGCCTAGCCCTTGAGGGGGCGATCCGGAGATACCTCAACCGCGCTCACCTCGAAGATCCGGCGAACGGGTGCCCTTCGGCGGCGTTGCTCCCGGAAGTCGCCCGCCAGCCCCTGTCCACTCGCCAGGACTACGAGAAAGCGCTGCGAAGCTACGTTTCGTCGCTGGCTGCACTACTCCCGGGTGCCGACTCTGCAGCGAGCCGCCGTCGCGCGACCGCCATCTTCGGTCTCATGGTGGGCACCCTCCAGTTCGCGCGGGCCGTCCCCGACACCATCCAGGCAGAGCAGATCCTGGAAGGCGGCGTTGAGGCCGCGCTGCAGTTGGCGAGAGTTTGATCTTGCTAAGTTAGGAACGATGCAGCGGTGCGGGAAGATTTGTCACACCGCCGGAACGAGCCAACACTCCGGACGCCCACTAGTTGACCGCCGGCAATGTCTCCTTCTGGCCCCCGTAGGCGACCTTCAACCATGTCTGCTGCCATTGAGCGGTGAGCGGACATGTAGAGCGGCCCAAATCAAGCGCGTGAATAGGCCCAAATCGGCGATCCGCTGGGGCGGCCCGCTTTCGTGGTGATTGGCAGTACAGCCGCGACAGCGGCTCTCACTTAACCAAATGCTTCTGTTTGCCCCGGTAGCCGCAAATACGTGCCGCTCTCATGCAGCTCCAACCAGCCGCGCTCCTGCGCCAACGCAACTGCGACGCTGAATTGTTCGCCCGTGCCGCCCTGTTTCAGGAAAGGCACATTGATCAGCTCGATGAAGACGCGTCCGTCCTGCACGGGTTGAATGCCGCTGGCGATCTCGACCAGCTTGCGGGCGGCCGTTTCGGGGTCGGCTAAGGGGCGAGCAGATGTGTATTTCATAGTGGCGAGAGATACATTGAGTCGCCGTAGCTGACCAACCAAGTGGGTGACTTGGCTTCATTATGAGGCTACTTCGGCTCTTGCCTGCCATCCAGTTCGCGAGCGGCCAAGCTAAGCTCCAGCTCTCTGAGCTGTTCGAGCATGTGTTCTACAATCTCTTCGTAGTCAGATGGCGTGAGGGAATGCACGCCGCGCAAGGTCAGTCGATTGTGGAGGATTGTCGCCATCATGGCTTTAACGCTCATGGGCAGTCTTGGTCCGAAATGGATAGTCATAAAATCGAGCTGAAGTAGACGCCATAGATGCAGGAGGTGCAACCGCACGGCTGCTCGTGTTGGCTCCGTACGATTACGGACCGCTGGCCCTATGTTGCGTTGCGAAGCGCGCGGTGTGAGATCAGGCGCCTCGCTGAATTCGGGTCCTTCGAAACAGTTCATTAGCTTTCGTGTGGCTTGCTAAGAGCGTGCCGATTACCGCCGATTGCGGCACATTGGAATGGGAATGCCGGCCCCGGCTGTTTACCCCAGTCCTGCGGCTGGGGCCGTTTTGAACTTTCGCACCCGTCGTTCAATACGGTTTACAGCCATGTTTAGAGGCATTGCCATCGCGCTATTTGGAATGGGCATCTTTTCGCAGCTTGATCGAGCGTTCTTCTATGGCCGCCATACCGACGCCGCGCTCAAGCTTGCGCGGGAGATGGGCCGAGGCTTTGGGCTAGGATAGCCGGCGCTGCGCTTAAGGTCGCTCGGGGCTACTTCTTCAGAAGCAGTCCCAACGTTCGTGCCATGCGCCTCACCGATCCGGCGTGGCGGCCAAGTTCGGCGGCTATCCTCGCTGTGCCAACTCCCTGCCGAGCCAGCGTGATCAATCGACGAACCTCCTGCTCGGCCCATTGCTTTGGCTTCGGTGTTTTCATGGTGAGCGCGACCTGCAAAAAGTCGGAGAAGCTTCTCGGACGATCGTCACGTCGAGAGAGGAGATATGTAGCTTCGGTCTAAGACGGTCGGTATCACCGCGCCATCGAACAGCACGGTCACGCCGGGGCTGCGAATACTTGTTTCAACAATGGTGCCGGTCTTGTGGGCGAACTCTGGGAACTGAACAATTCCCAGCTCGCTCATCTTGAAACGACTGCCGACAACAAGCCTGTCATCCTGCTCAGCGCTCATTTTGCAATCCGAACCCGTCTCTTCGTGAGCCGATATGACGCTTCTGAAGGCTTGCCTTCGCCTTCGTCCTTGCTGTGACGAATTGAACTCCGACGTGAGACCCGTCCACCCAAACCAGCTCGCAGCGCCGAAATGCCAGTCCGGTGGACGACAGAACCAGGAAGAATTCCTGTGCCTTCAGGGGGTCCGTTGAGCCCTCGACCTCAAGCTTGGCGCCGCTAGCAGAGGCGTCAACGAGAAGGCAGCTTCTTCTCCACGTGCCATCAACACCCATGATGCTCACGATGTGTTTGTGTTCAAAGCGAACGCGGCGCGCCTTTCGATTGTCCTCTGTCATCTGCAATCCACGATCTCAAATTAGTGAATTCAAATAAACAGGCCGCCTCCCTGCGCGTCTCTGCAATCAGCAGATCGATCCGCGCCGACTGAGCCAGTAGAGTGCTTCTGGTCATCTCATTCAGCGAGGTCTGTCCGACGATCAACCGGATGCAGCCATTCGCGAGTTCAAGAATGAAGACCGCCTGACGAGCGTCCTCTATTGTCTGAATTTCGAGAGCTTGAACTCGCGACAACAGAGCGGCGATGTTGGCGAGAATGTCAGGCAGTTTCTGGCGCGAGCGGGACGTCTTGGAGCTCGCGTTGTGCGGCTGGCGAAATTTAAGCACCGACGACATCGTCGTAATCTCTATTTGGTTCGGCGGCAGTGCCGAAAGGTATCGCAATGAAAATACAGGTATACGCGAGTACAAAAACAGGCCCACTCGGGCAAACATTGCGGTAGTAAGAACGGCCACGCCTATCGACCGTAGAAGTCTGTGTTCAAAGATTTAACTCAAAGCGGTTGAAAAAAAGTTAGCAAGTTGCGAGCAACCGGTATCGTAGTACGCAGGTTGCATCGAGAGCGGATCGAAATTCGGCGGGCACAATGATCGAATACTCCGGGCTAGCCGTGCGGTGAAGCAGAAGTCGCTGAGCGTTGCACGTTTGCAACCCGCATAGCCGTTCGAGGTGGTAAGCTGAGCGCTCAGAATGACTGAAACATATTTCGTGCTTTCTTCAATACGATTAGCGGGGGGCGAAAAGTGTTTGATGTCTATCGCAATGAGAAGCGCGGTTTTCTCGTTCTAAGCACAGGCTCTGCGATACCAGCAGTTTACTCCCAGAATAAGTGGCGCAAGAGCAGAAAACGAGTTCTCAAAGTCAGCGACGAGATCAAGTCAGCCGTTCAAAGACAGGGCTATTACGTTCGCAGCTTGCGGGTTACCAAGGACCAAATGTGATCTAAGTCGAGCAGGGCAGCGATGCGCGGGCTGTCGGTCGCCGGGTTCGTAATGGCTCGTCGGCCGCGCGCTGGCCGAGGCTGGCCTGATGAACAGGCGAACCCTGAGGGTCCATAGGTTTCTGACGACGAGCCTAGACGAGCGATCGAAGGCGATCTAGCTGGATTGTGCGCGCAACCAAGGTTGCCCTCGCCCCTCGCCAACCCCCAAGCGAGCTAGCGGGATCGCCACAACAGTGGAAAGTTCCTTCGAGAAAGGAAATCCATTGTCATGGCTTCAATCAAAATCCGCGAAGATCGCGTTCGTCGTCAGCTCGCCAAGCGGGATAGGCGTCTCTGCAAGACGCCCGCGCGATCCTGGCTGCGAGCATTCTATAGCCCCGGCTATGACGGCTACTGGACTAACCCGCGTTCTCTCTCATTTCATGACTTCCGATGTTGGCCCATCGGCGAAGTTGCGCCTCGGCGGTCGCAAGTCCGCTCGTTGAGCCAGAGCGAACCAGATTTGCTCGATCTGAGTTCTTCGCGTTTTGGCCCTAAGCGGAAGTCGTCCAAAGATTCAGGCGTCTTTTCCGGACGCACGAGATCGTATACTCTTTAAATAGCTGTCGTCGCAGGCGGGAATGCCGAATTCCTCGCGGGACTGAACGGACAGCAGTCGTGCCATCGGCAGCGTTGCACTCGAAAAACCGACTTCCTTTTTCGCCGGTCCTTCAGCATTCGCATTCCAACGCGGGTGCGCGCAAGGCGCGCCCGGATGCTTGGAATCTGAAACGCGGGCCCCAGAGCGTGCCTGCAAGGGAGGAGATCTCCATGGCTGACCACCCCACCATTTCGACTGAATATGACCTGGCATCGCCGACCCTGCCGACCACGGCGGTCACTCGCCGCTCGCTCCTCGGCGGGGCCGGCATCGCAGTTGGCGCCGCCGTGCTTGCGTCTCCGCCGGGTATGTCCG
>NZ_JADYVZ010000031.1:0-2500 GCF_020194195.1 Bradyrhizobium sp. BRP19
GGCCCCGGGGGAGGCCGCCGGGGAGGGCTCTAAGGCGTCCTTCAGAGCCCGCTGGCGGGCAAACTTTTTTTCAGATTTTTTGCCGGGCGGGCTCGTTCGATGTGCCCGGCGGCTTTCTAAATGGCTGGAATCGTGGGTGTTTTCTCGCTGGTCCGCTGTGCGACGATTTGTTGACGATTGGCGTTGACAGGCCGGAAGGTGGGGCCTATAACCCCAACCACTGAGCGCGGCGCCGCCGGGTCACTGACCAAGGCGAGCGAACGCGCCACTGATGCTCCTCACCTTGTTGAGTGACACAACAGCCGACACCAGTCGGTTGGAGTTCATCCATCGTCGGTAAGGGTGTCGGAACCCTTCCTCTCAGGAAGGTTGAGGCCTCCATGGTCTCGGGCTGTTTGACAAGTGAAGATGAAGAAAGAGAAACGTGGACGGCGGAGTCCTTGCGGGTCTCGCTTCCGAGAAGCTTCGGCTTTTCTGATCGAGACCGGACGAAAGACTTCGGCGGTACACGTTTTAAAGGAAACACCATCGTTGCCAGCGATGTGAATCGCGGGCAGCACATCGACTTCGGTCGATAATGGTGGGACCTCGTCAAACGTTGTGATCAGCCGGTTCAAAGTTCAAGTCCAACTTGAGAGTTTGATCCTGGCTCAGAGCGAACGCTGGCGGCAGGCTTAACACATGCAAGTCGAGCGGGCGTAGCAATACGTCAGCGGCAGACGGGTGAGTAACGCGTGGGAACGTACCTTTTGGTTCGGAACAACACAGGGAAACTTGTGCTAATACCGGATAAGCCCTTACGGGGAAAGATTTATCGCCGAAAGATCGGCCCGCGTCTGATTAGCTAGTTGGTGAGGTAATGGCTCACCAAGGCGACGATCAGTAGCTGGTCTGAGAGGATGATCAGCCACATTGGGACTGAGACACGGCCCAAACTCCTACGGGAGGCAGCAGTGGGGAATATTGGACAATGGGGGCAACCCTGATCCAGCCATGCCGCGTGAGTGATGAAGGCCCTAGGGTTGTAAAGCTCTTTTGTGCGGGAAGATAATGACGGTACCGCAAGAATAAGCCCCGGCTAACTTCGTGCCAGCAGCCGCGGTAATACGAAGGGGGCTAGCGTTGCTCGGAATCACTGGGCGTAAAGGGTGCGTAGGCGGGTCTTTAAGTCAGGGGTGAAATCCTGGAGCTCAACTCCAGAACTGCCTTTGATACTGAAGATCTTGAGTCCGGGAGAGGTGAGTGGAACTGCGAGTGTAGAGGTGAAATTCGTAGATATTCGCAAGAACACCAGTGGCGAAGGCGGCTCACTGGCCCGGTACTGACGCTGAGGCACGAAAGCGTGGGGAGCAAACAGGATTAGATACCCTGGTAGTCCACGCCGTAAACGATGAATGCCAGCCGTTAGTGGGTTTACTCACTAGTGGCGCAGCTAACGCTTTAAGCATTCCGCCTGGGGAGTACGGTCGCAAGATTAAAACTCAAAGGAATTGACGGGGGCCCGCACAAGCGGTGGAGCATGTGGTTTAATTCGACGCAACGCGCAGAACCTTACCAGCCCTTGACATGTCCAGGACCGGTCGCAGAGATGTGACCCTCTCTTCGGAGCCTGGAGCACAGGTGCTGCATGGCTGTCGTCAGCTCGTGTCGTGAGATGTTGGGTTAAGTCCCGCAACGAGCGCAACCCCCGTCCTTAGTTGCTACCATTTAGTTGAGCACTCTAAGGAGACTGCCGGTGATAAGCCGCGAGGAAGGTGGGGATGACGTCAAGTCCTCATGGCCCTTACGGGCTGGGCTACACACGTGCTACAATGGCGGTGACAATGGGATGCTAAGGGGCGACCCTTCGCAAATCTCAAAAAGCCGTCTCAGTTCGGATTGGGCTCTGCAACTCGAGCCCATGAAGTTGGAATCGCTAGTAATCGTGGATCAGCACGCCACGGTGAATACGTTCCCGGGCCTTGTACACACCGCCCGTCACACCATGGGAGTTGGTTTTACCTGAAGACGGTGCGCTAACCCGCAAGGGAGGCAGCCGGCCACGGTAGGGTCAGCGACTGGGGTGAAGTCGTAACAAGGTAGCCGTAGGGGAACCTGCGGCTGGATCACCTCCTTTCTAAGGATGATCCTTCAGCGAGCTCACGCTCACTATCGGATCGTTTTAGAAACATCAGTGGCCAACAGATCGCCAGATCGTTGAGCTGCATTGGCGGGATTTCGCCGTCTTCGTTTCTCTTTCTTCGCGGACGAACACGCGCTGGGCCTGCATCAAGCAGGACCCACGGTCCCTGACGGGATATGCGTTAGGGGCTTGTAGCTCAGTTGGTTAGAGCGCGCGCTTGATAAGCGTGAGGTCGGAAGTTCAAGTCTTCCCAGGCCCACCACTTTCATCGAGTGAGCATTCGTCTTCTGGTTACGGGGCCATAGCTCAGCTGGGAGAGCGCGTGCTTTGCAAGCATGAGGTCGTCGGTTCGATCCCGTCTGGCTCCACCAGATGGTT
>NZ_JADYVZ010000031.1:7500-40038 GCF_020194195.1 Bradyrhizobium sp. BRP19
GCCGAGCTTCTCGTCGTCATACGGACCGACCCACTCGGCAGCGTCGATCGTCCCTTTCTCCAGCGCGGGATAGATGTCGCCGGCCGCGATCTGTTGCGGCACGCCCCCGACCTTTGCGACAATGGTGCCGGCGAAGCCGCCAACCCGGAATTTCAGGCCCTTGAGATCATCGACGGTCTTGATCTCCTTGCGGAACCAGCCGCCCATCTGAGCCCCGGTCGAGCCGGTCGGCACGCCGATCGCGTTGTGCTCTTTCAAGAGATCATTGAGCATGTCCTGGCCGCCGCCCCATATCAGCCAGGAAATGTGCTGACGCGTATTGAGGCCGAACGGCAGCGAGGTGCCGAAGGTGAATGCCGGGTTCTTGCCCCAATAATAGTAGAGCGCGGTGTTGCCCATTTCGACGGTGCCGTTGGACACGGCATCGAGCACTTGCAGGCCCCCGACGATTTCGCCGGCCGCGAAGGGTTGGATCTGGAATCTGTTGTCGGTGATCTCCGCGACCCGCTTGCAGAAATACTCGCAGCCGCCGTAGAGCGTATCCAGTGATTTCGGCCAGCTCGCCGCCAGCCGCCATTTCACCTCGGGCATTGATTGTGCGACAGCCGGCGCTGCAATTGCGCTTGCGGCAAGGCCCAGTCCGCCTGCCTTCAGAAATTTACGACGTTCCATGCGTTTCCCTCCTGCGGTGTCGTGTCCTCGACGAGGGATCGCGGTCTTGACGCCGCTTCATCTTTCGCCGGTGGCCGACGTTTCTTGGTGTCCGAAATTCAATGTTCCCGGATCGCAGGCAGCATGACCAAAGGGGAACAGCAAATCAAGCTCGCTTTGGTTGTGCGCCTGCCAAGCCGATCAATGCTGCGGCGCGAACGCGGCTTCCATGGCCTTGCGCGCCTTCACCGTTTCGTTGCCCGGGTCGAATTCGACATCGCTCCAGCGTACCAACGTGCCATGGGCGACGTCGTGCTTAAGCTTGAGGCGATGTGCGAGCCCGATCGGCAGGGCCCCAGCCCTGAGGCTCGCGGCCGCCGGTATCAGCTTGCCCCATACCGTGTAGCCGCCTTCGCCGTCGAGCATCTCCCCGGCACGCAAGTTACGTTTGGCCACGGCGGCGACGTCGCCGCGAAAGCCGTAAGGCTGCCCGGTGGGCTCGCCCCGCAGCGCGGCCGACAGCACCGAGATGTTCAGCTCGAGCCCGATCAGATGGTAGGGCTTGTACATCGCGGCATAGCGTCCGCTCCCATCGGTCTTGAGGCCGTATTGCCTGAAGCAATCGGCGGCATAGTCGTTGGGCGCCTCCAGTACTACATAGACGCCCCAGCGCAGGTCGCGAAACACCGGCCGGCCGTCGCGCTCGAGCGAGGAGACGACTTCGACGACACCGGATCGCTCCAGCACACCGCCGCGCGAGCGCGGCCGCATGATGTGCGGCAGATCATCGACGCCGCACGGCGGAAACGCCAGGCCGTCCGCGGGCACGTCGAGGCCGCAGGCATTGGCGATTGCGGCCATCTCGATCGCCGATTTGGTGCCGTCGAGGAACGAGTTGAACATCTGCGGATTCATGCCGGCCGACTGCGCTTCGCCCGCGGTCAGGCCGTAATGCTGCCAGACACCGTCGGGCGTCACGTCGTGATAGGCCGGCAGGTACTTCGTGCCCTTGCCGGCGGCAATGACGTGAAATCCGGTGGCGCGGGCCCAATCGACCATCTCCGCCGTCAGCGCCGGCTGGTCGCCATAGGCGAGCGAATAGACCACGCCCGCTTTTCGCGCTTCGTCGGCGAGCAGCGGGCCCGCCAGCACGTCGGCTTCGACATTGACCATCACGATATGCTTGCCCGCCGCGATCGCGGCGCGCGCGTGGGCAATGCCGACGGCGGGATTGCCGGTCGCCTCTACCACCACGTCCATGGCGCCGCCGGCAATGGCGCGCGCGCCGTCATCGGTGAACACGGTCGCGGCGATGCGTTCGGCATCCCAGCCGACGGTCCGGCAGGCCTCGCGGGCCCGGTCGCGGTCGATGTCGACGATGATGGGCACCTCCAGCCCCGGCGTGTGCGGCACCTGTGCAAGGAACATCGAGCCGAACTTGCCGGCGCCGATCAGCGCGACACGGACAGGCTTGCCGGCGGATGCGCGGGCTTGCAGGAGGCGGAAGAGGTTCATGGGGGGTCCGAGATCGCTATGGCTGTCAGGTGACACTGTCAAACTTCGTCATTCCGGGGCGCGCGAAGCGCGAGCCCGGAATCCATTTCTCCACAAGCACTGCGGCCCGATGGATTCCGGGCTCAACGCTCCGCGTCGCCCCGGAATGACAGGTTACTCCGCCGCCTGCCGCGGTGCCCGTGCCAGCCGCAGCAGCGCGTCGTCGTCCACCGTCTTGATCGGCGTGAAATCGCGATGCGCGATGTAGTCCGGCCGGGTCGGTGTGCGGATATGGTTCGAGACCGCATTCAGCGTCAGGTACACGATCTTGCGCGGATAGGGCGTGATGTTGCCGCTGGAGCCGTGCACGAGATTGCCGTGGAACATCAGCATGCCGCCGGGCTTGCCGGTGGGCGCGACGATGCCGCCCTGCTTGACGAGGCGCGTCACCGTATCCTCGTCCAGCGTCCACAGCGGATAAGAGGTGGTGGCGAGATCGTGCGAAGCCTCGAGATCGCCGGCGTTCTGGCTGCGCGGCACCAGCATCAGGGGGCCGTTGATCGGCATCACCTCGTCGAGGAAGATCGCGATGTTCATCGCCCGCGGCTCCGGCATGCCGTCGTCGCGCTTCCAGGTGCCGTAGTCCTGGTGCCATTGCCAGACGTCGCCGGTGAAGGCCGATTTCGCGTTGATCTTGAACTGGTGCATGTAGACGGGCTCGCCGAACAATTGCTCGACCGGCTCGATCATGCGCGGATGCGCGCCGAGGATCGCGAACGCCTCGTTGTAGAGATGCGCGGCAAAGGCCGTGCGCGGCGCTCCGCTCTTCTCGCGCCAGACCTCGGGCCGGTTGGCGTCGTAGATTGCGACCGCCTCGCGCGCGAGCAGGTCGACCTCCTCCTGGGCGAACAATTCGGGCAGGAACAGCCAGCCCTCGCGGTGGAAGAACTCCAATTGCTCCTGAGACAGTTTCATGGGTCGTCCTCCTGTTTGCTTTGTTTTGTCATTCCGGGGCACGCGAAGCGTGAGCCCGGAATCCATTCCTCCGCAGTCTCTGCCGCCCGATGGATTCCGGGCTCGACGCTCCCGGGCCGCGCTTCGCGCGGTCCCGTCGCGTCGCCCCGGAATGACGGCGTGCTACGCCGCCGCCTCTTCCGTCGCCCGCAATCTCTCCTCGGTCATCCGTCCCGCCGTCTGCGCATGCGCAAGCGCGGCGCGTTCGGCCGCCGTCGCGTTGCCGCTGAAAATGTGCGCGGCAATCTCGGCATGCTCCGCCCAGGCGCTGGCGCGATAATCGAGCTCGGAGAGCACCGTCGCCATCGAGCGCCGCATGTGCGGCCATTGCGGCGCCATGGTCTCCTCGATCACGGGATTGCCGGCGAGCTGATAGATCGCGCGGTGAAAATCGACGTCGAGCGCGATGAGCTCGGATAGCGTGGTGTCGCGGTCGCTGCGGCGTCCGGCGGCGAGCGCTGCCTCCAGTCGCGCGCGTCCCGCTGCGTCGCTGGCCGCGCGCTGAGCGGCCAGCCCGGCCGCCAGCGCATCGATGGCGCCGCGCACCTCGTAGAGCTGACGGATGCGCGCGGGATCGAGCTGTGTCACTTCAAAGCCGCGGCGGCCGCTCTCGGCGACCAGGCCCTGCCGATGCAACAGATGCAGCGCATGCGACACCGGCTGGCGCGACACGCCGAGCCGATCGGCGAGCTCGTTCTGCCGGATGCGCTGGCCGGGCCGAAGCGTGCGGTCGGAGATCGCCTCCAGGATCCGCGCATAGACTTGGTCGATCAGGTTCGGGAGCGGGTCGAGAGGGATCACACCGGCAGCTCCAGAAGAACGAAGAAATACGGAATTCCGTATTCGAACTTACGCTCGGCAAGGTGGAGCGTCAAGCCGTATCTCGGGCGATCCCAAGGGCTCCACGTCACCCGGGTAAGCTGTTGAATTTCCTGAGTCCGTCTACTGTGCATGGGGTTGTTTTCGCGACAACGGGTCCGGATCTGACCCATCCAGCACCTCCACCTCCATCGTGGCGATGTCGTCCGCATCGGCCACCGCCTCGATCGCCCCGATCCGCTCGCCCACGAACGTCACGCGCAGGGCAATGCGCAGCTGTCCGCCGAGGATGACGGCAGCACCCAACTCACCATCGACCAGCGCCGTGCGCGCCGTCCGGGCGCGGCCCTTGTAGAACTGCGCGACAGCCTCGGCGCCGCGCACCTCCGCCAGCGAGCCGAGCCGCACCGCGGCCTGATCGGCGCGGAAGACGACCTCGGGATCCAGCACCGCGAGCAGCCCTTCGAAATTGCCCTCGCGCGAGGCTTTAAGAAATGCATCGACGATCCTTCGCTGCTGCGTCAGATCCGTCTCGGGCACCGGTGCGCCCTGCACGCGCCGCCGGGCGCGGCTCGCCAGTTGCCGCGAGGCATCGACCGAACGGCCGACGATCGGCGCGATCTCCTCGAACGGGACGGCGAACATGTCGTGCAGCACGAAGGCGAGCCGCTCCGCGGGCTGCAGCGTTTCCAGCACGACCAGCAGTGCCGCGCCGACGGAATCGGCCATCTCCGCCTCTCGCTCGCTTGTATCGTCGACCGGCTCGGGTACGTGCGGACCCATCGGATCCTCGCGACGCGACTTCCGGGCGCGCAGCATGTCGAGGCAGATGCGCGCCACGACCGTGGTCAGCCAGCCGCGCAAATTCGCGATGTCGGACAGGTCGTAGCGGCTGACCCGCAGCCAAGCCTCCTGCACGGCATCGTCGACCTCGGCGCGCGAGCCCAGCATTCGATAGGCGACCGCACGCAAATGATCCCTGCTCGCCTCGAACTGCCCGGTCAGAAAATTTTCTTCGGTCATCGGTCACATTCCCTCGTCGCGATCCGTCATGCCCATGACGAAGCCAATCCGGCCGATGTGACCGGAACCTTCGAAATTCGACAGATGGAGACGCAACATGATGCACGCCCGCATGAATCATCCCGTCATGGTCCTGCCGGAGGCCATGAAGGTCCTTCAGTCCCTCGGCAACCTGACAAAGCAGGGTCTGCCGGAAAGGCTCCTCGAACTGGTGCACCTGCGCGCCAGCCAGATCAATGGTTGCAGCGTGTGCGTCGATATGCACCCGAAGGTCGCCCGCCGGCTGGGCGAAACCGACGAGCGCTTGTTCGCCGTCTCCGCCTGGCGCGAAGCGCCCTACTTCACGGACGCCGAGCGCGCCGCGCTGGCCCTGACCGAAGCCGTCACGCGCCTCGCCGATCGCGAGGATCCGGTGCCCGATGCGATCTGGAACGAAGCCGCCAAGCACTTCGACGAGCGCGAGCTCGCCACGCTGATCGTTGCGATCGCGACGATCAACGTCTGGAACCGCCTGAACGCGACGATCAAGATGCCGGTCGGCGTGTGGAAGGTGTGAGCTACTCCGTCAGGAATCTGCTCACCACCTCGCCGAACTCGAGCGGCGCCTGCTCGAACATCCAGTGGCCGGCGTTCGCGATCACTGCCGTCTCGGCGCCCGCGATGTGCGCGGCCAGCACGCGCCACATCACCGACAGGCTGCCGGTGGTGGCGCCGCCGCCGATCAGCAGCGTCGGCGTCCTGATCGCCTGCGCATCGCTGAGGGTGTAGGGCCGGCGCTGCTCGTTGATCTGGCCAAGGAAGGTGAGCGCGTTGTCGCGGAGTTGTTGCTTGGCCGCAGCCGGCACGCGCCGCCAGGAACCGTCGCCCTCGATGCCTTCGTAGAAATTCCGCACCGCGCCCTCGAGGTCGCCGCCGCGGATCATCTCGACCGATCGCGCCGTGCGGGCCGCCAGCGACGGATGCGCGGGCGTGCCTTCGGGCACAGGCAGGGATGGGTCGAGATCGCCGCCGGGCTCGGCCAGCACCAGCTTGTGCAACAGATCAGGCCGCGCCTGCGCCACGCGAAAGGCGATGTGTCCGCCGCGCGAATGGCCCATCAGGTCGACGGGGCCGGGCCTGACCTGCTCGATGAAGGCAATCGTATCGGCGACGTGCTGCGCCATCTTGTAGTCGTCGCCGACGGCGTCCCAATGCTCGGGAAAGAAGTGCCGCAGGCTGACCGCGATCACGCGATGGGATTTCGACAGCGGACCGAGCACCGAATACCAGGTGCGGAAATCACCGAGTGTGCCGTGCACACAGACCAGTGGCGGGCCCTCACCGACCTCGAGATAGGCCATGTCGTAACCATTGACGCGGAAGCTTTGCATGGTCAGCTCGCCAGAAAATCCAAAACCACTTCGGAGAATTTCTGCGGCGCCTGCTCGAACATCGGATGCGTCGCGTTCGGGATGATCGCCGTCTTGGAATAGGGCACATGCGTGGCCAGCGCATGCAGCACTTTCGGCAAGAGGCCCTTGGTCCGCGCGCCCAGGATGAACAGCGTCGGCATCTTGATCGCCTCCGCATCCGCCTTCGAGAACGGCGGGCGGCTGTCGCGGACCTGGCCGATCAGCGTAAAGGCATTGTCGCGCAGGTTCTGCTTCACCATCGCGGGCAATCGCGGCCAGGTGCCTGGGCCTTCCAGCGTGTCAACGAAGACGGCGAGCCCGCCGTCGACATCGCCGGCCGCGATCTTCTCGGCCGAGGCCGTGAAGCGCGCCAGCAGCGGCGAGGGGCCGCCGACGTAGTCCGGATCAAGGCTCGCATCGAGCTCGCCCCCGGGCTCGGCCAGGATCAGCCGGCGTAAGAGATCGGGCCGCTGCTGCGCCACGCGGAAGCAGATATGCCCGCCGCGGGAATGGCCCATCAAATCGACCGGTCCCACATCGAGCTTGTCGATGAAGGCGATGACGTCCTCGACATGCTGGGCGATCGAATAGGTGTCACCGACGCTGTCCCAGCGCTCCGGGAAGAAGTGCCGCAGGCTGACGGCGATCACCCGGTGCCGCTGCGTCAGCGGCCCCAGCACGCAGCCCCAGACGCGGAAGTCATTCAGCGATCCATGCACGCAGACCAGAGGCGGACGGCCCCTATCTTCGCCCACATCGAGATAGGGCATGTCGTAACCGTTGACGTGGAGGCTCTGCATGATGGACTCGGGAGAGGATTGGAACGCCTGTGCAAGATTCCCGGAAACCGGGTGGATCGCAACTATTTCCAAGCCTAGATTTGGCACGACATCAAAGTGGGGGCCTGCAACGGAAGCAAGCCAGGAACCTAGACATGACCGACCAGCATTTTGCTCTGTTCGACACAAGGATCGGCCTGTGCGCCATCGCCTGGGGCCCGCGGGGCATCAACGGCACGCAATTGCCGATGGGCGGCGAGCAGAAGATCCGCACCCGCATCAGCCAGCGTCATGCCGACGCCGTTGAGGCCGAGCCGACCGCCGAGGTGCAACAGGCGATCGATCGCATGACAAAACTGCTCGCCGGCGAGCCGGATGATCTCACCGACATTCCGCTCGACCTCGACGGCGTGCCCGAGTTCAATCGCAGCGTCTACGACATCGCCCGGGCGATTCCGCCGGGTAAGACCATCACCTATGGCGACATCGCAAAACAGCTCGGCGGCGTCCAGCTGTCTCGCGACGTCGGCCAGGCGCTCGGCCGCAACCCGTGCCCGATCGTCGTGCCCTGCCATCGCGTGCTCGCCGCGGGCAACAAGCCCGGCGGCTTCTCGGCGAATGGCGGCGTGGTCACGAAGCTGAAGATGCTGGAGATCGAAGGCGCGCTGGTGAACCACACTCCGAGCCTGTTCGATTGAGGATGCCGAAGCTTGCTCGGCGTCATGGCCGGGCTTGACCCGGCCATCCACGTCTTCCTTTGCAGTACAAAGAACGTGGATGCCCGGGACAAGCCCGGGCATGACGGTGTTGAGAGCGGCCGCTCGCCCTAAGTCTTCGTCGCCGTCTTCGGCCAATACCGATCGCGCAAATGCCGCTTCACCAGCTTGCCGGTCGGCGTGCGCGGCAGCTCGGCTTCGAAATCGACCGAGCGCGGGCACTTGATGGCGGAGAGGCGGCTCTTGCAATAGGCGATCAAATCGGCCTCCAGCGCCTTGCCGGCGCGGCTCATGTCGTGGGGCTGCACCACCGCCTTGACCTCTTCGCCCATCTCCTCGTTCGGCACGCCGAACACCGCGACGTCGGCGACCTCGGGGTGCGTGATCAGCACGTCCTCGGTCTCCTGCGGATAGATGTTCACGCCGCCCGAGATGATCATGTAGGACTTGCGGTCGGTGAGATAGAGGAAGCCGTCCTTGTCGAGATAGCCGACGTCGCCGAGCGTCGACCATCCCTTGGCGTTGTAGGCCTTCTTCGTCTTCTCGGGATCATTGTGATAGGTAAAGGCGGGCGCGTCGGCGAAATAGACGGTACCGATTTCGCCGACCGGCTGCTCCTCGTCGTTCTCGTCGAGAATCTTGATCTTGCCGACCACGGCGCGGCCGACGCTGCCGCGATGCTCCAGCCATTGCTGCGAGTTGCAGACGGTGACGCCATTGCCTTCAGACCCGGCGTAATACTCGATCAGGATCGGCCCCCACCATTCGATCATCTTGGCCTTGACGTCGATGGGGCAGGGCGCGGCGGCGTGGATCGCGCCCTTCAGGGTGGAGACGTCGTACCTCGTGCGCACCTCGTCCGGCAGCTTCAGCATGCGCACGAACATGGTCGGCACCAGCTGCGATTGCGTCACCTTGTACTTCTCGACCAGCTTCAGGAACTCTTCGGCGTCGAAATGCTCCATGATGATGGAGGTGCCGCCGAGCACGATCGCCATCATGTTGAAGCGCAGGGGTGCCGCATGATAGAGCGGCGCCGGCGACAGATAGGTGCTCTCCGCATTCATGCCGCACATGTCGGCGCAGAGCACGCGGAGGAAGGCGTTCGGCACGTCGATCCTGTTGCCTTCGAAAGCCTTCTTGATTCCCTTAGGGCGCCCGGTGGTGCCCGACGAATACAGCATGTCGTAGCCGGCGACCTCGTCGGCGATCGGCGTCGTCGGCTGCGCGGCGGCTTCCTTGTCGTAGGAGCGGAAGCCGGGCAGCGGCTCGTCCATCATGTAGAAGATCGGCTCACCGGGCGCGCCCTTGATCAGGCCCTTGATCTGGTCGGCGCATTTCGGCGTCGTGATCACGACCTTGGCGCCGCAATCGGCGATGATGTAATCGATCTCGTCCTGCTTCAGGTAGCGGCTGATCGCGGTGTAATAGAGCCCGCTGCGCTGTGCCGCCCAGCACAGCTCCATGAAGGCGAGGCGGTTCTCCATCAACAGCGCAATGTGGTCGCCGGCCTTGAGGCCAAGCGAGCGGAACAGATGCGCGCCCTGGTTCGAGAGCTCGTCGAGCTCGCGATAGGTGATCGCCTTGCCGGTCCCGGCCATCTGGTAGGCGATCTTGTCGGGCGTCGTCTTTGCGTGGATACAGGGGTGGGTCATGGCGTTTCCTCAAAACGCGAATGGCGAGTAGCGAGTGGCGAATAGGGAAGAAGGGCAAACCGCTCTTCGCCTACTCACCATTCGCTACTCGCCACTCACTGCTCGCTTTTGTTTTTTACAGTCGCTCCACGATCGTCACGTTGGCCATGCCGCCGCCTTCGCACATGGTCTGCAGGCCGTAGCGCTTGCCGCGCTGGTGCAGGGCGTGGACCAGCGTCGTCATCAGCTTGGTGCCGGAGCCGCCGAGCGGATGGCCGAGCGCGATGGCGCCGCCGTTGACGTTGAGACGCTCCGGGTCGGCGCCGGTGGTCTTCAGCCAGGCGGTCGGCACCGAGGCGAAGGCCTCGTTGACCTCGAACAGGTCGATGTCGCCGATCTTCATGCCGGCCTTCTCCAGCGCGCGCTTGGTGGCGTGCAGGGGAGCATCGAGCATGATCACGGGATCGCCGCCCGTCATGGTCATGTGATGGATGCGGGCGAGTGGCTTGACGCCGAGCTGCTTCAGGCCCTTCTCGTTCACCACCATGACGCCGGAGGCGCCGTCGCAGATCTGGCTGGCGCTGGCCGCGGTGAGCTTGCCGTTCTCGGCGATCAGCTTGACGCCCTTGATGCCGTCGAGCGTGACATCGAAGCGAATGCCTTCGTCGATGTGGTGAGTGTCCTTGCTGCCGTCGGCGCGGGTGATCTCGAGCGGCACGATCTCCTTCTTGAAGTGACCTCCTTGCGTCGCCGCGATCGCGCGCTGATGGCTCTGGTAAGAATATTCGTCGAGCTCATCCTTGGAGAGGCCGTACTTCTCGGCCATCATCTCGGCGCCGGTGAACTGGCTGAACACGATATTCGGATACTTCTTCTCGATGCCCGGGCTCTTGTAATTGCCAAAGCCATTCTTGGCCGGAAGCTGCGACGACAGGCCCATCGGCACCCGCGTCATCGACTCCACCCCGGCCGCGATCACGACGTCCATCGCACCCGACATCACCGCCTGCGCGGCGAAGTGCAGCGCTTGCTGCGAGGAGCCGCACTGACGATCAATCGAGGTGCCTGGCACACTCTCCGGAAGCTTCGAGGCCATGATCGCGTTGCGCGCGACATTGTTGGACTGCTCGCCGACCTGCATCACGCAGCCCATGATCACGTCCTCGACCTGGGCCGGATCGACCTTGGTGCGGTCGACCAGCTCGTCCAGCACCTTCGCGGCGAGATCGGCCGGATGCCAGCCGGCGAGACGGCCCCCCTTGCGCCCGCCGGCGGTGCGCGCAGCGGCGACGATGTAAGCCTCGGCCATGTCGGTCTCTCCCTGAATTCTTTATTGGGTTGGTTGTCGGGTGGATTTAAGGGTCGGACCATCGTTTAGTCAATCGATCAATTAACTCTTGTGATGAGGCGCTGCTTGCGCTTATCTGCGCCCCGCTTCCAGCGGCCAAACAGGGATCTCCGTGGCGACCAGCGTACCGAACAGGCTCCCCAGCGGGAAAAATTCCACGGCAGAGAAATTGCTGGTGGCCGCGAGCGAGCTGATGATCGAACGCTCCTCGATCGAGATCTCACTCTCCGACATTGCGCAGAAGTCGGGCGCCAACGCCGCGCTGGTCAAATATCACTTCGGCAACAAGGACGGCCTGTTGCTGGCGCTGCTCGCGCGGGATGCTGCGACCGAGATGTCCAATCTCGAATATCTGCTGGCGCAGCCGATCACGTCGACGGCGAAGCTGAAGCTGCACATCGCCGGCATCATCCGCGCCTATCACCGGTTCCCCTACATGAACCGGCTGATCCACTATCTCTTGCACGAAACCAGCGCGAGCTCTGCCGACGAAGTCTCCAAGTTCTTCGTTGCGCCGCTCCTGGACTTCCACCGCCGCCTGCTGGCTGAAGGCGTCAGCCGCGGCGAATTCCGCCCGACTGATCCGGTACTGTTCTACACCAGCCTGATCGGTGCCTGCGATCACCTGTTCTTCGGCCGGCACGCGATGTCCCGCGCCACCGGCGTCGGCCCGGTCACTGACGATGTCTGCCGGCAATACATCAAGCACATTGAAACGCTGATCTGCGGCGGCATCCTCACGCAAGCCGGGGAAGCCGCTGCGGCCGGATAGTCCGGCCGACACGTGACAAGTCTAGAGAAGAAACGCTCAAGGAAAGGTACAAGCGATGCAATTAAAAGACGTAGCCGTTCTCATCACCGGCGGCGGCTCGGGCCTTGGTGCCGCGACCGCCCGCGCCATGGCGGCCAAGGGCGCCAAGATCGGCGTGATCGATCAGAGCAAGGAAAACGCCGAGAAGGTGGCCGCCGAAGTGAAGGGCGTCGCGCTGCACGCCGACGTCACCAGCGAGGAGCAGATCAAGGCAGCGATCGCCAAGGCGGAAGCCGCACACGGCGTCGCCCGCGTGCTGATGAACTGCGCCGGCATCGGCGGCTCGCAGCGCATCGTCGGCCGCGACGGTGTCTATCCGCTCGAAAAGTTCGCACGCATCATCAACGTCAATCTGATCGGCACCTTCAACTGCCTGCGGCTGTTCGCCGAGCGCCTCGTTACTGCGGAGCCGATCGGCGAAGAGCGCGGCGTCATCATCAACACGGCCTCGGTTGCCGCCTACGAAGGCCAGATCGGCCAGATCGCCTATTCGGCCTCGAAGGGTGGCGTCGTCGGCCTGACGCTGCCGGCCGCGCGCGATCTCGCCAGCCAGAAGATCCGCGTCAACACCATTGCGCCCGGCCTGTTCTTCACGCCGCTGCTGATGGGCCTGAACGAAGAGGCCCGCAAGAGCCTGGGCGCCCAGGTGCCGCATCCCTCGCGTCTCGGCGATGCCAACGAATACGGCATGCTCGCGGTGCACATCGTCGAGAACCCGATGCTGAACGGCGAGACCATCCGCCTCGACGGTGCGATCCGCATGGCGCCGCGATAGGCGGTTCGTTCTTCCTTCTCCCCTTGTGGGAGAAGGTGGCATAGGCGGCCTTAGGCCGCCGTTCTTAAGGACGCCGAAGCGAAGCTTCGGCTACGGCGCCGGATGAGGGGTTGCCTCCACAATCTCATTTGTGGAGGCAGACCCCTCACACAAGCGATTGTGCGGCTAGCGATCTACATGCCCTCTCCCGCAAGGGGAGAGGGCGCAGCAATCGGCGCCGCGACTCGCGGCAAGTGCGAGGCCCCCATGTCCCAACCGCTGCTGATCGAGCATGACGATGGCGTCGACCGGGTGACGCTCAATCGGCCCGAGCACCTCAACGCACTCGATCCCGCGCTGATCGATGCGCTCAACGATTATTTCCAGGGCCTGCAACGCAATCGCGACACCCGCGTCGTCGTGCTCAAGGGCGCCGGCAAGAATTTTTGCGCCGGCCTCGATCTCAAAGCTGCGATGGCGCGCCGGGCCGGGCAGCAGGAGCCGCCGGGCGTCACGGAGTCGCTGGATTCGCAGCGGCGCATCGCCGACATCGTGATGCTGATGCGGCGCTGTCCGCAGCCGATCCTGGCGCTGGTGCAGGGCGCGGCGGCCGGCGGCGGCTTCGCGCTGGCGCTGGCCTCCGACATCCGCATCGCGACGAGATCGGCGCGGATGAATTGCGCTTTCATCAAGCTCGGGCTCGGCGGCTGCGATATCGGCACCAGCTATTTTCTGCCGCGCCTCGTCGGCGTCTCCGTCGCATCCGAGCTGATCCTCACCGGGCGCTTCATCGGAGCGGAGCGCGCGCTCGCGGTCGGCCTCGTCTCGGAGATCGTGGACGAGGACAAGCTCGATGACGCGGCCGCGCCTTATGTCGAGGCGATGATGACGGCCTCGCCCGTGGGCCTGCGGCTATCCAAGGAATGCCTCAACATGAGCGTCGATGCCAGCTCGCTGGAAGCTGTGATCGCGATGGAGGATCGCAACCAGGTCCTGTGCAGCCGCTCGGAAGAGTTTTCGGAAGGCATCAGGGCCTTCCTTGAGAAGCGAAAGCCTGTCTATATCAGGCGCTGAACGATGAAGATCCGCAAAGGACAGTAATTCCGGGAGACGCAAAATGAGTGGAAGCGCGGCGGCAGTGATGACGAAGCCCGCCTTTCGCAAGGTGCAGTGGCTCGCGCGCGACATCGACGTCGAGCGTCGCGGCGACGGCACGGTGGTGCTGAAGTCGCGCATTCCGCTGCAGCCTCATGAGAAGCACATCCCGGCCTCGCTGGCGAAATGGGCCAAGGAAGCACCCGAGCGCATCTGGCTGGCGCAGCGCGGCGGCCCGAACCGCGAATGGCGCAAGGTGTCCTATGGCGAAGCCAAGCGCATCGTGGACGCGCTGACGCAAGGCCTGCTCAATCTCGAGCTCAAGGGCCGGCCCGTCACGATCCTCTCCGGCAATTCGATCGAGCATGCGCTGATGACGCAGGCCGCGATGCAGGCGCGCGTTCCGGCAGCGCCGGTATCGCCGGCCTACTCGTTGATGAGCCACGACCACGTCAAGCTCAAGTACCTGTTCGACCTGATCAAGCCGGCCGTACTGATGGTGCAGGACGGACCGATCTTCGAGAAGGCGCTGAAGGCGCTCGACCTCAGCGGCGTCACTGTGGTTCACGTCGCGCGGCCCTGCGAGGGCATCAAGAGCGTCAGCTTTGCCGAGCTCGCGGCAACGCGTGTCACGGCCGATGTCGAGGCCTCGATCGCGAAGATCACGCCGCAGACCGTCGGCAAGCTGCTGTTCACATCAGGCTCGACCGGCATGCCCAAAGCCGTCATCAACACGCAGGAGATGATGTGCGCCAATGCAGCGATGATGATGCAAGTGCGGCCGCGCGATCCGAACGGACCGATCTCGACCATGCTGGACTGGATGCCCTGGAACCACACCATGGGCGGCAATGCCGCGTTCCACCCGATCCTGGTCGACGGCGGCACGCTCTATATCGACGACGGAAGGCCGATGCCGGGCCAGTTCGAGGAGACCCTGCGCAATCTGCGCGAGATCTCGCCGACCTATTATGCCAACGTGCCGGCCGGCTATGCCGCGCTGGCAGCGGCCATGGAGAAGGACGACGCGCTCTGCCGTTCCTTCTTCAAGAATCTCTCGATCATGGCCTATGGCGGCGCGCGTCTGCCCGACGATCTCTACGAGCGCATGCAGGCCCTCGCAGTGAAGACCACCGGCGAGCGCATCGTGTTCTACACCGGCTGGGGTTCGACCGAGACCGCGCCGACCTCGACCGGCACCTATTGGGACACCGAGCGCGTCGGCCTGATCGGCCTGCCGTTCCCCGGCGTCGAGTTGAAGATGGTGCCGTGCGGCTCGAAATACGAGTTGCGCCTGCGCGGCGTCAATGTCACGCCCGGCTATTTCGGCCAGCCTGAGCTGACGAAGAAGATGTTCGACGAGGAAGGTTTTTATTGCATCGGCGATGCCGGCGTCTTCGTCGACGATTCCGATCCGGTGCAAGGCATCATCTTCGCCGGCCGCGTGGTGGAGGACTTCAAGCTCACCACGGGCACATTCGTACATGTCGGCTCGCTGCGGACCGATGCGATCGCGGCCGCCACGCCCGTGGTGCACGACGCGCTGGTCGCGGGGCAGGACCGTCCCTTCATCGGCCTCCTGGCCTGGCCGAACCTGCACGCCTGCCGGCAGCTGGTCGGCAATCCCGATCTCAGCTTTGCGGATGCTGTGAAGCATCCCGAGGTGATCGCTTGCTTCAGGCGCGGCCTGGAAGCCCACAACCGTGAATGCGAAGGGGCCAGCAGCCGTATCATCGCGCGCGCGATGCTGATGGTCGAGCCGCCCTCGATCGACGGCAACGAGCTCACCGACAAGGGCTACATCAACCAGCGCGCCGGCCTGGAACGCCGCGCGGCGCTGGTGGAGCGGCTCTATGCGGACAAGCCGGATCAGGATGTGATCGTGCTGAAATGAAGACGACACTCGCTCCATTCGTCATTCCCGGGCGCGCGCAGCGCGAGCCCGGAATCCATCGGGCCGCATATGCGTGGCGAAATGGATTCCGGGTTCGCCGCTGCGCGGCGCCCCGGAATGACGGCAATAAATGACAACGAATAAGAGGTAAGCCCGCCATGAACTTCGACTTCTCCGACGATCAAAAGCAGCTCCGCGACCAGGCGCGCAAGTTCCTCGCCGAGAAATGCTCGCCCAAGGCGGTGCGTGTCGTGCTCGACGGCAAGGCGCCTTACGACAAGGAGCTGTGGAAAGGCCTCGCCGAGATGGGCTTCCTCGGCGTCGCGATTCCCGAGGAGTTCGGCGGCGCCGGCGCCGGTCATCTTGAGCTGTGCGTAATCGCGGAAGAAATGGGCCGGGCCAACGCGCCGGTGCCGTTTTCCTCGACCGTGTACCTCGCCGCCGAAGCGCTGCTGATCGCCGGCAGTGACGCGCAGAAGAAGAAATGGCTGCCGGCGATTGCTTCCGGCGAGGCCATTGGCACGCTGGCGCTGTTCGAGGGCAAGGGCAACCCGTCGCCGAAGAACGTCAAGCTGACGGCTGCGAACGGCGTGCTCAACGGCGTCAAGAAGCCGGTCGCCGACGGTGCGATTGCCGATTTTGCGGTGGTCGCCGCGCGCACGGGATCGAGTGGGCGCGACAATGACATCTCGCTGTTCCTGGTCGATCTCAAAGCCGGCGGCGTCGATGTGAAGAGCCTCACCAATCTTGATCCGACCCGCGGACAGGCCGAGATCACCTTCAAGGATGCCAAAGCCGAGCCGCTCGGACCTGCGGGCGACGGCTGGAGCATCCTCACCCAGGTGCTCGACCGCGCCGCGGTGCTGTGCGCGTTCGAGCAGGTCGGCGGCGCCGACCGAGCGCTGGAGATGGGCCGCGACTACGCGTTGGACCGCATCGCCTTCGGCCGCCAGATCGGCTCGTTTCAGGCGGTCAAGCACATGCTCGCGGACATGTACGTCTCGGCGACGCTGGCGCGCTCCAACAGCTATTACGGCGCCTGGGCGCTCTCGACCAATGCGGCCGAACTGCCGGAAGCCGCCGCCGCCGCGCGCATCAGCGCGACGCAGGCGTTCCAGCACTGCGCCAAGAACAACATCCAGGTCCACGGCGGCATGGGTTTCACCTGGGAGTTCGACTGCCACATGTACTATCGCCGCGCCAACGCGATGGCGCTCGGGCTCGGCAGCCTCACTTATTGGGAAGATCAGCTGATCGATCGGATGCGGAAGAAGAACGCAGCGTAACGACAGGTGCGTAGGGTCGATTAGCCGAAGGCGTAACCCACCCTCGACCGGCAGTGCTCGACAGAATTGGTGGATGACGCCTCCGGCTAATCCACCCTACGGACAACAGAGAAGCAAGATGAACTTCGACGACACCCCGCAGGAAGCCGAGTTCCGCGCCACCGCCCGCGCCTGGATCAGTGCCAACGCGCCCAAGCAATACGAGGACGAGCTGCGCAAATCCTCACTCGGCCGCACCGTGCTCAAGAACGCCAACATTCTCGAAGTGGCGAAGGCGTGGCAGAAGAAGAAGGCCGACGCCGGCTGGGCCTGCCTGCACTGGCCGAAGGAATATGGCGGCCGTGGCGCCTCGCCGATCGAGCGCGTGATCTGGCAGCAGGAGGAGGGGCCGTTCGGCCAGCTGTCCCGCATGTTCATCATCGGTCACGGCATGTGCGGGCCGACCATGATGGCGTTCGCGCGCGAGGAGCACAAGCGGACCTATCTGCCGCCGCTCGCCTCCGGCGAGAAGGTCTGGTGCCAGCTGTTCTCCGAGCCCGCCGGCGGCTCGGATGTCGCGGGCCTGCGCACACGCGCCGAGAAGGACGGCGACGACTGGATCATCAACGGCCAGAAGATCTGGACCTCGGGTGCACATTATTCAGACTACGGCATCCTGCTCACGCGCACCGATCCGACCGTGCCCAAGCACAAGGGCCTCACCATGTTCTTCCTGGACATGAAGAGCCCGGGCGTCGAGGTGCGGCCGATCAAGCAGGCGAGCGGCGCCTCGGACTTCAACGAGGTTTATTTCACCAATGTCCGCATCCCCGACCATCAGCGCCTCGGCGAGGTCGGTGACGGCTGGAACGTCTCGCTGACCACGCTGATGAACGAGCGCAGTGCGATCGGCGCGGCCGTCTCGACCGGTTTCCCCGAACTGTTCGAGTACTGCTCCAGCCTGATGCTCGACGACGGCCCGGCGATCGAGGATCGCGCGGTGCGATCCAAGCTGGCGAACTGGGCGGTGAAGGCAAGCGGGCTGAAATACACCAGCATGCGCGCGATCTCGGCGCTGTCGAGGGGCGAACGCCCAGGACCGGAGAACTCCATCGGCAAGCTGGTGGCCGGCTCCATGATCCAGGACGTTGCGACCTATGCGCTCGATCTGCAGGGCGCGTCCGGAATCGTCAGCGGCGAGGATGGCGAACTGGCGGGCCGTTTCCAGGCCATGCTGCTGCGTGCGCCGGGTACACGCGTCGAGGGCGGCACCGACGAGATCATGCGCAACATCATCGCCGAACGGGTGCTGGGCCTGCCCGGCGACATCCGCGTCGACAAGGACGTGCCGTTCAACAAGATCCCGACGAAGGGAAGATGATTCCGAATTCGTAGGGTGGGTTAGCGAAGCGTAACCCACCACGTTCGCAACGATACTCGACAGAAGTGGTGGGTTACGCCTTCGGCTAACCCACCCTACGCACCGCGCAAGGATTGAGAGGTCCGCCATGAATTTCGACGACACCCCGCAGGAAGCCGCATTCCGCGAGACCGCGCGCAAATGGATCGAGGCCAATGCGCCGAAGGAATTGCAGGCCGAGCTGTCAAAGTCCTCGCTCGGCCGCATCCGCCTTGCCAATCGCGACATCGTCGATGTCGGCAAGGCCTGGCAGAAGAAGAAGTTCGAGGGCAATTGGGCCTGCCTGCACTGGCCGAAGGAGTATGGCGGCCGCGGCGCGACGCCGATCGAAAAGGTGATCTGGCAGCAGGAGGAGGGCGTCTACGGCAAGCTGACGCAGCCGTTCCAGATCGGCGAGGGCATGTGCGGCCCGACCGTGATGGCGTTCGGCAGCGAGGAGGCCAAGCGCCGTTACTTGCCGAAGCTCGCATCGGGCGAGGAGATCTGGTGCCAGCTGTTCTCCGAACCGTCTGCCGGCTCCGACGTCGCAGGGCTTCGCACCCGCGCGGAGAAGAGGGGCGACGTTTGGGTCGTCAACGGCCAGAAGATCTGGACCTCGGGCGCCCATTATTCCGACTACGGCCTTCTGATCGCGCGCACCGATCCCAACGTGCCCAAGCACAAGGGTCTCACGATGTTCTTCCTGGACATGAAGAGCCCCGGCGTCGAGGTGCGTCCGATCAAGCAGGCCAACGGCATGCAGGAGTTCAACGAGGTCTATTTCACCGATGTCGTGATCCCCGACAGCCAGCGGCTGGGTGCCGTCGGCGACGGCTGGAACGTCTCGCTGACCACGCTGATGAACGAGCGCATGTCGATCGGCGCGCGGCTCGCGACCGGCGTGCCCGAAATGTTCGAGCTATGCTCGAACCTGATGCTGGAGGATGGCCTCGCCATCGACGATCCCGCCGTACGCTCGAAGCTCGCGAGTTGGGCGGCCAAGTCGAACGGACTGAAATACACCAGCTACCGCACGATCTCGGCGCTATCGAAAGGCGAGCGACCGGGCCCGGAGAATTCGATCGGCAAGCTGGTCTCGGGCATGATGCTGCAGGACATCGCGACTTACGCCATGGACCTGCAGGGCGCGGCCGGTGTTCTCACCGGAAATGACGAGGAAACGGCCCAGGGCCAATTCCAGCAGATGCTGCTGTCCTCGCCCTCGATGCGCATCGCCGGCGGCACCGATGAGATCCTGCGCAACATCATCGCCGAGCGCGTGCTCGGCCTGCCGGGCGACATCCGCGTCGACAAGGACGTGCCGTACAACAAGATCCCGACCAAGGGGCGGTGATCGCGCGCGCTGAGCATGCACCAAGGGTGGGCAAAGGCGCAAAGCGCCGTGCCCACCCTTGCGTGTTGCTCACTCCACCCCGATCGTCGTCAGGTCCTGGAACCAGTGCTGCGCCTGCACGAACTGCTTGATCTTCGGTGACAGCGCGTGCGGGTTGGTGTCGTGGACGACCCACACCAGCGTGGCATCGTCCACGATCAGCGCATGCGCCTGCGCCAGCAATTGGTCCTGCTTGGTGCTGTCGAACGTCTGCTTGGCCTCGTCGATCAGCGCGTCGACCTTGGGGTTCTTGTAGCCGCCCCAATTGACGCCAACCGGCGCGATCTGGCTCGAATGGAAGAAGCGGACGATGGCGTAGAGCGGATCCGAGGTGACATAGGCGATGTTGTTGGAGGTGATGCCGGCGTTCATCTCGTCGGCGGCGCCCTTGCGCCAATGCGTATAGAGCGTCTCCAGCTCGACCACCTTGAAGTCGATCTCGATGCCGATCTCCTTGAAGCTCTGCTGCAGGAATTCGTTCATCGGCAACGACAGCATCTGGCCGGTGCCGCCTTGCGCGATGATGAAGGTGGTCTTCAGCGGCTTTGCTTTGGAATAGCCCGCTTCCTCCACCAGCTTCTTGGCGGCGGCGAGATCATATTTCAGCTCGAAGCTGGGCTTGCCGAACCACGGGCTCGACGGGTCGACCTGGCCCTTGGCGGGCTTGGCGAGGCCGTTCATCAGGCCGACGACTTCGTCGCGGTTGATCGCAAGGTTCAGCGCCTTGCGCAGGCGGATGTCGGTCCAGGGCGAGCCCGGCAGCACGCTCAAGTGATAATTCCACACATGCGGCGTGACGTTGTCGACCAGCTTCATGCCGGCCGCCTTCAACTGCGGCACGGCATCCGGCGCCGGCGTCTCGATCAGGTCGACCTGGCCGGCGAGCAGCGCATTGGTGCGCGTCAGCGCTTCCGGCATCGGCACCAGCACGATCTTGTCGGCCTTGGGAATGCGCTTCTTGTTCCAGTAGTCCGGATTTTTGCTGAGCTCAGCGAGCTCGCGCGGCACCAGCTTCGTCAGCTTGAACGGGCCGGTTCCGGAGGGCTGGCTGGCGAACTTGTCCCAATCCTTCCCGAGCTTCTCATATTGCGCCGGGCTCGAGACCAGGAACCACAGCATCTGATAGGGGAAGAAGGAATCCACCGTCTTGGTGGTGATCTCCACGGTGAAGTCGTCGATCTTGGCGTAGCTGGCGACGGAGGGAAGGCGGGTCTTGACCTGCGCGCTCTGCCGCTTGTCGAATTGCGGCGCCTTGTCGTTGAGCACCTTGTCGAGATTCCAGATCACCGCATCGGCGTTGAAATCGCTGCCGTCGTGAAACTTCACGCCCCTGCGCAGGGCGAAGCGCCACTTCGTCTTGTCGGCGTCGTCCACCTTCCATTCGGTGGCGAGGCCCGGCACCAGCTTGCCGGGGCGGTCGGCGACGTCCATTTCCCAGGCCACCAGCGGATCGTAGATCGTATAGGCCGTGAACTGATAGGCGCCGGCGCCACGATCTGGCTGGCCAGTGGTGAGTGGAATATCCGCCATCGAGATGCCGTAACGCACCACCGTTTCGGCGTGCGCCGTGATTACGGACACCGCCAATGCAAGCACGGCGAGACAGGTCGAAAGGCGAATACGCATGGCCCAAAGCTCCAGGGGGATCTGGAACCAAACCTGCAATCTTGATGCCAGAATAGGCAGCGGGCCGATTTCGCCCGTGCGTCATCACAAGGACTTGTCGTCGCAGGGGCAATTCGCAGAAAAAGTTTTCCCTTGGCATAGCCATTGCATACGATTGCATCAAAATTAATCATCGGAAGCCGGAAAGGGACTGAGGCGATGTTTATCAAGAACAACAACACACGGGCGGCGCTGATCGCGCTGTTGGCGCTTGGCAGCGCAGCTGCATGGCCGCGGGTGGCGGCTGCCGAAACTGTGCTGCGCATCGGCATGACTGCTGCCGATATTCCGCGCACGCTCGGCCAGCCCGATCAAGGTTTCGAGGGCAACCGCTTCACCGGCCTCACCATGTACGATGCGCTGACCAGCTGGGACCTGTCCTCTGCCGACAAGGCGAGCGTGGTGATCCCCGGCCTAGCCACCGAGTGGAAGGTCGACGATGCCGACAAGACCAAATGGGTCTTCAAGCTGCGCCCCGGCGTCACCTTCCATGACGGCTCGCCGTTCAACGCCGACGCGGTGGTGTGGAACGTCGAGAAGGTGCTGAAGCAGGATGCGCCGCAATTCGACGCCAGCCAGGTCGGCGTCACGGCCTCGCGCATGCCGACGCTGGCCTCCGCGAAGAAGATCGACGACATGACCGTCGAGCTCACCACCAAGGAGCCCGACAGCTTCCTGCCGATCAACCTCACCAATCTGTTCATGGCAAGCCCGGCGAAGTGGCAGTCCTTCTACGACAAAGCCGAAGGCGCCGACGCCAAGGCGAAGTCGCAAGCCGCATGGACCGCCTTCGCCAGGAGCGCCTCGGGCACCGGCCCGTGGAAGATGGCGAGCTTTACGCCGCGCGAGCGGCTCGAGCTGGTCAAGAACCCGGACTATTGGAACAAGGATCGCGTGCCCAAGGTCGACAAGATGGTGCTGCTGCCGATGCCGGAAGCCAACGCGCGCACCGCGGCGCTGCTGTCCGGCCAGGTCGATTGGGTCGAGGCGCCGGCACCGGACGCGCTGCCCGAACTCAAGCAGCGCGGCTTCAAGCTCTACTCCAACGAGCAGCCGCACGTCTGGCCGTGGCAGTTCTCGCGCGTCGAGGGCTCGCCCTGGAACGACATCCGAGTGCGCAAGGCCGCGAACCTCTGCGTCGACCGCGAAGGCCTCAGGGACGGTCTGCTCGCGGGGCTGATGGTGCCGGCGTCCGGCACCTTCGAGCCCGGCCATCCCTGGCGCGGCAATCCCACCTTCCAGATCAAGTACGACAAGGCGGCTGCGCAAAAGCTGATGCAGGAGGCCGGCTACGGTCCCAACAAGAAGCTGACCGTGAAGACGCAGACGTCCGCGTCCGGCTCGGGCCAGATGCAGCCCTTGCCGATGAACGAGTATCTCCAGCAGGCCCTGGCCGAATGCTATTTCGACGTCCAGCTCGACGTCATCGAATGGAATACGCTGTTCACCAACTGGCGCCGCGGCGCCAAGGATCCCAGCGCCAACGGCTCGCACGCGACCAACGTCACCTACGCGGCGATGGACCCGTTCTTCGCGCTGGTGCGCTTCCTGCAGTCGGGCATGGCGCCGCCGGTCTCGAACAATTGGGGCTTCATCAACAACCCCAAATTCGACGAGCTGGTGAAGAAGGCGCGCCAGACCTTCGATCCCGCCGCGCGCGACGCCGCACTCGCTGAATTGCACGCAGCCTCCGTCGATGACGCCGCCTTCCTCTACGTCGCCCACGACGTCGGCCCGCGCGCCATGAGCCCGAAGGTGACAGGCGTCGTGCAACCGAAGAGCTGGTTCATCGACTTCTCGCCGGTGTCGATCGCGCAGTAATTCGCGCCACACGCACAGTGCACCCTCTCCCCTTGCGGGAGAGGGTGGCTTCGCGGATAGCGAAGCCGGGTGAGGGGTCTCTCTCCGCGAGTGATCCTTCCTCCAATTTGATAATGCTGTAACCGCGGACCGAACCCCTCATCCGGCGCTTGCGCGCCACCTTCTCCCGCAAGGGGAGAAGGAAGAAAGAAGACCAGTGCTCGCCTATACCGCCAGACGCATTGTCTACGTCGTCCCGATCGTCATCAGCGTGGCGCTGGTGTGCTTCCTGCTCGTGCACATCACGCCGGGCGATCCGCTGGTCGCCGTGCTGCCGGCCGATGCGTCGCAGGAGCTCGCCGCGCAGCTGCGCGCCGCCTATGGCTTCGACCGGCCGCTGCCGGTGCAGTTCGGCCTGTGGCTGCTGCGTGCCCTTCATGGCGATCTCGGCAATTCCATCGCGACGGGGCGTCCGGTGCTGGCCGAGGTCATGCGCGCGGTCGGCAACACCGTCACGCTCGCGATTGCCGCCGCCATCATCGGCTTCACCATGGGCGTCCTGCTTGGCCTGATCGCCGGCTATTTCCGCGAGACCTGGATCGACAAGGTCGCGACCTCCTTTGCCATCGCCGGCGTCTCGGTGCCGCATTACTGGCTCGGCATGCTGCTCGTCATCATTTTCTCGGTCCAGCTGAACTGGCTGCCGGCGGTCGGCGCCGGCCCCAGCGGCTCCAACTCCTGGGCCTGGGATTGGGCGCACCTCAAATATCTCGTGCTGCCCGCGATCACGACGTCGGTGATCCCGATGGGCATCGTCACCCGCACGGTCCGCGCGCTCACTGGCGACATTCTCTCGCAGGACTTCGTCGAGGCTTTGCGTGCAAAGGGCCTGCGCGAAACCGGCGTGTTCCGCCACGTCATCAAGAACGCCGCGCCCACCGCGCTCGCGGTGATGGGGCTTCAGCTCGGCTACATGCTCGGCGGCTCGATCCTCATCGAGACCGTGTTCTCCTGGCCGGGCTCGGGCTTCCTGCTCAATTCCGCGATCTTCCAGCGCGACCTGCCGCTGCTGCAGGGCACGATCCTGATCCTGGCGCTGTTCTTCGTCTTCCTCAATCTTCTGGTCGACATCGCCCAAGCCGCGATCGACCCGCGCATCAAGCGGGGCTAGCCGATGAGCGAGCTTCCGTTGTCCGCCACCGCCAGCGATGCCGCGCTGCAGGCCGCGCCCGCCACCAAGGCGCGCGGTTATTGGGCGACCGTCGGCCGCCGCATCATGCGCGACAAGGTCAGCATGGCCTGCGCGCTGGTGCTGCTGCTGATCTTCCTGTCCGCGATCCTCGCGCCGTGGCTCGGTCTCGAAGACCCCTACAAGGGTTCGATGATCCGCCGCCTCCGCCACATCGGCACCACAGGCTATCCGCTCGGCACCGACGAGCTCGGCCGCGACATGCTGGCCCGGCTGATCTATGGCGGGCGCCTGTCGCTGGTCATCGGCATCCTGCCCGTGATCCTGGCCTTCTGCATCGGTACCTCGCTCGGCATCATTGCCGGCTATGTCGGCGGCAAGCTCAACACCGCGATCATGCGCACGGTGGACGTGTTCTACGCCTTCCCGTCGGTGCTGCTGGCGATCGCGATCTCCGGCGCGCTCGGCGCCGGCATCCTCAACTCCATCGTGGCGCTGACCATCGTGTTCGTGCCGCAGATCACCCGCGTCGCCGAGAGCGTCACCACGGGCGTACGCAACATGGACTTCGTCGAGGCCGCACGTGCCTCCGGCGCGGGCGCCTTCACCATCATGCGCGTCCACATCCTCGGCAACGTGCTGGGCGCGATCTTCGTCTATGCCACCAGTCTGATCTCGGTCTCGATGATCCTGGCGGCCGGTCTGTCCTTCCTCGGCCTCGGCACCAAGCCGCCGGAGCCGGAATGGGGCCTGATGCTGAACACGCTGCGCACCGCGATCTACGTCAATCCCTGGGTCGCAGCCTTGCCGGGCGCGATGATCTTCGCGGTCTCGATCTGCTTCAATCTGCTCTCGGACGGCCTGCGTAGCGCCATGGACATCAGGAACTAGGCCATGAGCGAAACCAACACCTCCGTCGAAATGCTGGAGCCGGTCGAGGACCGCGGTGGGCTCGCGCAGCCGCTGCTGCAGGTCAACGGCCTGACCAAGCATTTCCCGGTGCGCGGCGGCCTGTTCGCCGCCAAGCGCACGGTGCGTGCCGTCGACAATGTCTCCTTCTCCGTCGCCAAGGGCGAGACGGTCGGCATCGTCGGCGAGTCCGGCTGCGGCAAGTCCACGACCGCGCGGCTGCTGATGCACCTGATGCCGCGCGATGACGGCGACATCATCTATGACGGCATGACCGTCGGCCAGTCGCTGAGCTTGCGCGAGCTGCGCCGCGGCATGCAGATGGTGTTCCAGGATTCCTACGCCTCGCTCAACCCGCGCCTGACGATCGAGGAATCCGTCGCCTTCGGTCCAAAGGTCCATGGCATGGCCGATGGCGCGGCGCGCAACCTGGCGCGAGAGCTGCTCGGCAAGGTCGGCCTGCGCCCGGAAAACTTCGCCAACCGCTATCCGCACGAGATCTCCGGCGGCCAGCGCCAGCGCGTCAACATCGCCCGTGCGCTGGCGCTGTCGCCGCGGCTGGTGATCCTGGACGAAGCCGTCTCGGCGCTCGACAAATCCGTCGAGGCGCAGGTGCTCAACCTGCTCGCCGATCTCAAGCGCGAATTCGGCCTCACCTATCTCTTCATCAGCCACGACCTCAACGTGGTGCGCTACATCTCGGACCGCGTGCTGGTGATGTATCTTGGCGAAGTCGTCGAGCTCGGCCCGGTCGACCAGGTCTGGGACAGCCCGGCGCATCCCTACACCCGGGCGCTGCTCGCCGCGATGCCGTCTTCGGATCCCGACAAGCGCACCGAGACGCCGCCGATCACGGGCGATCCGCCCAATCCGATCGATCCGCCCCCCGGCTGCCGCTTCCACACCCGCTGCCCGTTTGCGGAGCCGCTCTGCGCAAATGCGACACCAAAGCTCACCGCGCTGGATAATATGGGTCACGAGGCCGCGTGCTACATGGCGATACCGGGTTCAGGCCACAGCCGCGCCCCCAGGGGAGAAACCGCATGACGAGACCGACACCGAAAGAGATCAAGCCGATCGCGCATATCGCCGGCGTCCCCGTGGACGACGAGATCGCAACCCGCATCTCCAACGCCATCGGCCCCGCCTTCGAAGGCTTCGCCGCGATCGCCGGCACGCTGCCGTTCGATCTGGAGCCCGCAACTTACGTGCTCGCGCAGACGCAGAAGGTGTCCAAATGAGCCGTGAGCCCGCTCTGATGACGCTCACCGAGGTCGCGCGCGCGATCGCGATGAAGCAGGTGTCCTCGCACGAGGCGACGCGTGCGCTGCTGCAGCGCATCGCGCAGTGGCAGCCGCATCTCAACGCCTTCATGTCGATCGAGGCCGAGGCTGCATTGAAAGCGGCGGATGCCGCCGATGCCGAGCTCGCCAAGGGCAATGTCCGCGGTCCCCTGCATGGCGTGCCGCTCGCGCACAAGGACATGTACTACGATGCCGGCCACGTCGCGACCTGCGGCTCGCTGATCCGCCGCGACTTCGTGCCGAACGTCACGTCCACCGCCTTGCAGCGGCTCAAGGACGCCGGCCAGGTCCGGCTCGGCACGCTGCATCTCGCCGAGTTCGCCTATGGCCCGACCGGGCACAACGCTCATTACGGTCCGGTGCGCAATCCCTGGAACGTCGCCCATATCACCGGCGGCTCCTCGTCGGGCTCCGGCTCGGCGGTTGCCGCGCGCCTGACCTATGCGGCGCTCGGCTCGGACACCGGCGGCTCGATCCGCATGCCCGCGCATTTCTGTGGCGTCACGGGGCTCAAGACCACGGTCGGCCGCGTCAGCCGCGCCGGCGCAATGCCGCTGTCGCAATCGCTCGACACCGTCGGCCCGCTGGCCCGCACCGCCGAGGATTGCGCGCTCTTGCTGGCGCTGATGGCCGGGCCCGATCCCGCCGATTCGACCTGCAGCCACGAGCCGCTCGCGGACTACGTCGCAGCCACCAAGGCTTCGCTGAGGGGTCTCAAGATCGGCGTGCCCGCCTCGTTCTATGTCGACGATCTCGACAGCGAGGTCGCGCGCGTGCTGGACGAGACCATCGCGGTGCTCAAGCGCGAGGGCGCCGACATCGTCAAGGTCGAGCTGCCGGACCAGCGGCAATTGTCCTCGGCCAGCCAGCTCGTGCTCGCCGCGGAAGCTGCCGCCTTCCACAAGCGCTGGATGATCGAGCGTCCGCAGGACTATGGCCCGCAAGTCCTGATGCGGCTTCAGAACGGCCTCGCCGTTCCCGCCATCACCTATCTCGAGGCGATGCGTTGGCGCGGGCCGGCGCTCGCGGCCCACAATGCCGCGACCGCAGGCGTCGATGCGGTGATCGCGCCGGCGTCCCCGGTGCCGGCGCCGACGATCGAGGAGAGCGACGTCGGCGGCGGCCCGAACGCGCCGGCGCTGTTGCAGCGGCTGACGCTGTTCACCCGCCCGGTGAATTTCCTGGGCTTGCCGTCACTGACCATTCCTTCGGGCTTCACCACGACCGGCCTGCCGGTCGGCATGCAGCTGATCGGCCGCTCCTTCGACGAAGCCACCCTGCTGACCATTGGCGCCGCGTACCAGCGCGTCACCGACTATCACGACCGATTGCCGAAGCTGCCGTCATGAGAAACCTCGTCGAGATCTCAGGCCTCAACATCCGCTTCACCGGCGAGCGCACGGTCTATGCCGTGAACGATCTCAGTCTCTCGCTCGGCAATAGCGAGGTGCTGGGCCTGCTCGGCGAATCCGGTTCGGGCAAGAGCGTGACGCTGCGTGCCTTGATGCGCCTATTGCCGAAGAAGCGCACGCAGATTTCGGGGACGGTCAACGTCATGGGACAGGACGTGCTGGCCATGAACGACGAGCAGCTGTCGTCGTTCCGCGGCCAGACCGTCTCGATGATCTTCCAGGAGCCGGCGCTTGCGCTCGATCCGGTCTACACGATCGGCGCGCAGATCGCCGAAAGCGTGGTGCGCCACGAAGGCAAGAGCTTTGCAGAAGGGCGCGCACGGGCGCTGGAGATGCTCGAGGTCGTGCGCATTCCCTCGGCCAAGCGCCGGCTGGATGCCTATCCGCACGAAATGTCCGGCGGCATGCGCCAGCGCGCGATGATTGCGCTGGCGCTGGCCTGCCGGCCAAAAATCCTGCTGGCGGACGAACCGACGACGGCGCTCGATGCCACCGTGCAGATCCAGATTCTGCTCTTGCTGCGGGAGCTGCAGCGCGAGTTCGGCATGTCCGTCATCTTCGTCACCCACGACATCGGCGTCGCCATCGAGATCTGCGACCGCGTCGCGGTGATGTATGCGGGCCAGATCGTGGAGCAGGGCACCTTGCGCGACATCGTCCGCTCGCCGGTGCATCCCTATGCCAAGGGCCTGCTCGCCTCCACCATCCACGGCGCCAAGCGCGGACAGCGGCTGGAGACCATCCCCGGCACGCCGCCGTCGCTGGCCGAGAAGCCGCACAATTGCTCCTTCGCTCCCCGCTGCAAGCTCGCCGAGCCGCGCTGCCTGGAGCAATTGCCCGGGAATGTCGCGGTCGGGCCGGGTCGGGCCGCCAGATGCGTCCTGGCGGAGCCGGCCACCGTGCTGTCATAGTTCGGATGAGTTGAACCGGGCTGTGCGAGCCTTTCCAGCATTCACACCCCGTTCATTCCGGTTCCCGTTCCATGGCGCCTTTCACGGAGAGGGACCTCACGGATGTACATTTCCAACGAAGGCCTTCTCGTCATCCTGTTCGTCGGTCTCGTCGCCGGTTGGCTCGCCGGCAAGATCGTGCGGGGCGCCGGGTTCGGCCTGATCGGCGACATCGTGATCGGCATCTGCGGTGCGCTGGTGGCGAGCCTGCTGTTTCCAAAGCTCGGCATCCGCCTCGGCAGCGGCTTGATCTCCCAAATTGTCTATTCTGCCATCGGCGCGGTCATCCTGCTGCTGGTGGTACGCCTTGTGCGCGGCGGGGGCCGGCTCTAGCCTCTGCATTCGGCTGAGCGGAACTTGAGCCGCGCTTTTCGCGGAAGCGGCTGAAAGCCTGCAAGAAAAAGCCGCAAGCCTGTGGAATTCCGGACTTGCGCGGAAGGCTATCGGGGGTAGATGTGGCCCATGAGGCCTCGGATTAAATTCGACCGCGTTGGACGGCCGGAAAACAGATGTTAATCCAAGGCGAGTACTCCTTGAATCGCCTTTGAAATCAGGGCTTTGCCCGTTAGCCGAAAGAGATCAGACTGATGGCAGCCATCCCTGGCGTCCGCCGTTCGGAGCTCGGTGACGCCTTGCGCGCTTGTCGCACGGCCTTCATCGGCGTCGGCCTGATGAGCTGCATGATCAACCTGCTCTATCTGACCGGGTCGATCTTCATGCTGGAGGTCTATGACCGGGTGCTGCCGAGCCGCAGCATCCCCACCCTGGTCGGCCTGATCATCCTCGCCAGCTTCCTCTACATGGCGCAGGGCGTGCTGGACATGATCCGCAACCGCATCCTGGGGCGGATCGGCACCGCGCTCGACGAGGCCCTCAATAAGCGCGTGTTCGACACCATCGTGCGCCTGCCGCTGCTGGTCGGCAGCCGCAACGAGGGCCTGCAGCCGCTGCGCGATCTCGACAATGTCCGCTCCTTCCTCGGCAGCATGGGCCCCAGCGCATTCTTCGACCTGCCCTGGCTGCCGCTCTATCTCGCCATCTGCTTCGCCTTCCATGTCCTGATCGGCGTCACCGCGCTGGTCGGTGCCATCATCCTGGTCGGGCTGACGCTGGTCACCGAGTTCATGTCCCGCCAGCCGGCGAAGGAAGCGATGGGCCTCGCCGCCCAGCGCAACGATCTCGCCCAGGCCAGCCGCCGCAACGCCGAAGTGATGGTGTCGATGGGGATGGCCGGCCGGATGAACCAGCGCTGGAGCGAGGCCAACGAAAAATACCTCGCCGGCAATCAGCGGGCGAGCGACGTCGCCGGTGGTCTCGGCGCGGTCGCAAAGGTGCTGCGGATGATGCTGCAATCGGCCGTGCTCGCGGTCGGCGCCTATCTCGTCATCCACCAGGAGGCGACGGCCGGCATCATCATCGCCGGCTCGATCCTGTCCGCCCGCGCGCTCGCGCCGGTCGATCTCGCCATCGCGCATTGGAAATCCTTCGTCGCGGCGCGCCAGAGCTGGCAGCGGCTGACGCGCCTGTTGGAGCAGATGCCGGCGCAGGCGATGCCAACCCAGCTGCAGGCGCCGACCAGCCGGCTCTCGGTCGAGGGCGTCGCCATGGTGCCGCCCGGCGATCAGCGTCTCGTGGTGCAGGATGTCACCTTCGCGCTCGCCGCCGGCAACGGCCTCGGCGTGATCGGCCCGAGCGGTTCCGGCAAGTCGTCGCTGATCCGCGCGCTGGTCGGGGTCTGGCAGCCGGTGCGCGGCAAGGTGCGGCTCGACGGCGCGGCGCTCGATCAATGGACGAGCGACGCGCTCGGCCGCCATATCGGCTATCTGCCGCAGGACGTCGAATTGTTCGGCGGCACCATCGCGCAGAACATCAGCCGGTTCGATCCCGAGGCCACCTCCGAGGCGATCATCGCCGCGGCCAAGGAGGCCGGCGTGCACGAGATGATCATCAAGATGCGCGAGGGCTACAACACCCAAGTCGGCGAGCAGGGCGCCGCGCTTTCCGCAGGTCAGGCCCAGCGCGTGGCGCTGGCGCGCGCGCTCTACGGCAACCCCTTCCTGATCGTGCTCGACGAGCCCAATTCCAATCTCGACACCGAAGGCGACGAGGCGCTGACCCGCGCCGTCCGCTCGGCGCGCGAGCGCGGTGCCATCGTCGTCGTGGTGGCGCACCGCCCGATCGGCGTCGAGGCGGTCGACCAGATCCTGGTGCTGCGCGACGGTCGCATGCAGGCCTTTGGGCCGAAGGAGCAGGTGCTCGCCCAGGTGCTGCAGCCGCGCGTGACGCCGCCGGCGCCGATCAAGATCGTCAGCGAAGGCGGAGTGGCCAAACCATGAGCACGAAGCCATGAGCACGTTGGCCATCGGCGGCACCAAGGCGGCCGCGAAGACCGTCCGCGACTCCATCAGGTTCCACCTGATGCTCGGCCTTGTGATCGTGCTGGTCCTGGTCGTCGGCCTCGGCGGCTGGGCCTCGACCGTCCTGATCTCGGGCGCGCTGATTGCGCCGGGCCAGATCGTGGTCGAATCCAACGTCAAGAAGGTGCAGCATCCGACCGGCGGCGTGGTCGGCGAGGTGCGCGCCCGCGACGGCGACCTGGTCAAGTCCGGCGACATCGTGGTGCGGCTCGACGACACCGTCACCAAGGCCAATCTTGCCATCGTCACCAAGAACCTCGATGCGGCGCAGGTGCGTGCGGCGCGATTGCAGGCCGAGCAGCGCGGCCTCGACCGAATCGAGTTCCCGCAAGGCCTCATCGAGCGGGCGGGCGATCCCGACGTCAAGGCGCTGCTTGCGGCCGAGACCAAGCTGTTCGAGGTCCGCGTCAATGGCCGCACCGGGCAGAAGGCGCAGCTCCGCGAACGCATCACGCAGCTCAACGAGGAGATCGCCGGTCTCAGCGCCCAGGAAAAAGCCAAGGACCAGGAGATCGCGCTGGTGCTGAACGAGCTCACCGGCGTGCGTGAGCTCTACGAGAAGCGTCTTGTGCAGATCTCGCGCCTGACCCAGCTCGAGCGCGACTCGGCCCGCCTCAACGGCGAGCGCGCGCAGTACATCGCCGCGCGCGCCCAGGCCAAGGGCAAGATCACCGAGACCGAGCTCCAGATCATCCAGATCGACAAGGACGTGGTCAGCGAGGTCTCCAAGGACCTGCGCGAAACCAACGACAAGATCGGCGAGCTGATCGAGCGCAAGGTCGCGGCCGAAGACCAGCTCCGCCGCGTCGACATCCGCGCGCCGCAGGATGGCATGGTGCTGCAATCGACGGTGCACACGATCGGCGGCGTCGTCACGGCCGGCGATACCTTGATGCTGATCGTGCCGCAGACCGACGATCTCCAGGTCGAGGCCAAGGTCAATCCGGTCGACATCGACAAGCTCCAGATCGGCCAGAAGACGCTGCTGCGCCTGTCCGCGTTCAACCAGCGCACCACGCCCGAGCTCAACGGTGTCGTCAGCCGCGTCTCGCCCGACGTCACCACCGACCAGCGCACCGGCCAAGGCTACTACACCATCCGCGTCTCGATGCCGCCGGAAGAGATCGCCAGGCTCGGCGACGTCAAGATGATCCCCGGCATGCCGGTGGAAGCCTTCGTCCAGACCGGCGACCGCACGATGCTGTCCTATCTGATGAAGCCGCTTCACGACCAGCTGATGCGCGCCTTCCGCGAGAAGTGACGCACGACAGCGCGTCGTGGTCTCGTAGCAACCATTAAGTTGCGGCGGTATTTTCACGCCAGGGCGTACCTCGGGCAACAACGGTGTTGGCGTAGATAAGGAGCTTCCTGGCGCAAGCGATCAGGGCGACGCTGTGCGCTTTTCCTGCGGC
>NZ_JADYVZ010000032.1:0-34492 GCF_020194195.1 Bradyrhizobium sp. BRP19
AATGATTGCCTACGCCTTCTTGCAGCACCGTCGCCTCGCACATGCGGGACGGAAAAAAAAGAATCAATGGGCCTCCGCCTCAACCAACCATGCCCGCCGTACGCCACGCCATCGTCGATCTCATTCTTCGGCCGCCATCGCAGCGAGGCCCGCACTGCAGAAGACGAATCCGTGAAAAACCACAGCACAAACCAAATCTGCCAAAGTAGTGCTAGAGTTTTTCGCCGTGATCACGTTGGCGGGCTGGATGCGCCGACGTGGTTTTGCAGTAAAATCGGCGGTCGATTGCCGATCGCGCCATGGGGCCGTTCTTCATTGTAGTATCTGCGCCAAGTCTCCACTTTTTGCTGGGCGTCCGCAAGAGACAGGAACCAGTGGACGTTGAGGCATTCGGCCCGGAAGCGGCCGTTGAAGGCCTCGATGAACGCGTTGTCCGGCATGATGTAGCCGGTGTCCCGTGTTTCCAGACTCGATCTAGCCCATTAGCGTAGACCGATCCGGGCCTCGGGGCACCGGGAGCACGCAAGTGCGGGCAGGCCGTCGCACTGACATGAACTGCGAGTTCGAGGTCGTTATCTGGCCGCCCCTGCGACTAGCCCGGATGCGCTGCGAGCGCGGATCCGTAATTGTCGTGTTGCCCGCAGCTCCCTTTCGCACTGACCATGGAGGGAGAGATGCGCATCATTGGCATGGACATCCATCGCGTGGCGGCCGAGGCCGTGGCGCTGCTCGAGGGACATCTAGCGAAGCTCGGCCGCATTCCCATGACTCGTGACAGCTTGGAGGCTTTCGCCTGGCCGACAACCGCTCAATGCCATAACTGTTTGAATTCAGGGTAATTCTTGGCGTTGGTTGCTGCCGATGCCAACAGAAATACCAACAAGCCAGGCGAGGTCTTCGCTGGCAAGAATAATTCCATTGCTTCTCCATTGTAGCCGGCCGTTCGAAGCAACAGCAAATCGGTGAACGGCGCGACCATGGTTGTTACTGCGCGGTTCCGCGATGTTACTCCTCGTCACCGCGTAAACCGTGGCTTCGGAGCGTGGGGTCCGAGGACAGAGTTCGATGAAGAGCATGGCGCGCAAGCTCAGCCGCATCCCAATGACGAACGCTTCCATACTTCAACCATCTGATGGTGCTGAAGGGTAGTCCCGGATACAAGCTTCACTTCAACGAGGCCGATGCGCTGACCGACAGCCAGCGCGGCTATGTCGAGGCTCAGCTGAAACTGTTCGATACCTGGTATGCTCAGTGGTCGAAAGAGCTCGGCGCCTCGCAAAAGCAAGCGGCCTGACGACAAATACGAAAAGCCGTTCAGCGGGAGCTGAGTGAGCAGACGATGTCCAGCACGGCAGTTCGCGACACGATCGTGATCGGCGCAGGCGCCGTCGGCCTGTCTGCTGCGCTGGCTCTACAGGCCGAGGGGCGCCGGGTCGTCGTGCTGGACCGGGAAGGTCCGGCTGTGGGGGCATCCGCCGGCAACGCGGACGACTTTGCCTTTACGGACATCTTGCCGCTCGCCTCGCCCGGCATTCTGCGCAAGGCGCCAAAATGGCTGCTCAACCCCCTTGGGCCGCTGTCGGTCCCGCCAGCCTATGCGCTGCGGATCGTGCCATGGATGCTCCGCTTCTGGCGCGCTTGCGCGCCGGATCGTGTGGCGCAATCGACGGCGGCGCAGAGATCGCTGATGGACTTGTCAAAAGCCGAACTCGAGCCCTTTCTGCAGCGGACCGGCACGTTCGCCATGCTGCGCAAGGAAGGCAATTTGCAGGTCTATGAGAGCGAGTCCGAATTCCGCGCATCGCTGCCCGGGTGGCAGGCGCGCGCCGATCACGGAATTGCATTCCAGCACATGACGGCAGCGGAGATGGCGGACATCCAGCCCGGCATTGCCCCGCGCTTTACCCGCGGCACGTTCACTTCGGGCTGGTACTCGATCTCCGATCCGAAGCTTTACACGTTAGCTCTTGCCGAGCGCTTCACTGCCGATGGCGGCATCATTGAACGCGCCGAGGTGTCTGCTCTGCACCCGCTCGATAACGGTGTCGAGGTGTTAGCCGGCGTCGCGCGCCGCGCCGATCACGTGATCGTGGCGGCAGGGGCCTTCTCGCATAAGATCGCCCACACCATGAGCGAACGCTCCCGCTTGAGACCGAGCGAGGATATAACACGACACTTCCGATCGATGCTTTCGACCTGCGCAGGCAGATTACATTCGGCGGGCACGGCTTCGTCGTCACGCGCCTCTCCACCGGCATCCGCGTTGGTGGCGCAGTCGAGCTTGGTGGCCTTTCGCTGCCACCGAACTTCGCGCGCTCCCGCGCCATGCTCACCAAGGCCAGCGCCTTCCTTCCGGGTTTGAAGACCGGCGGCGGCGTCGAATGGATGGGATTTCGTCCGTCCATGCCCGACAGCCTCCCGGTGATCGGTCGCTCTCGAGCGACACCGCGCATCATCTACGCTTTCGGTCCCGGCCATCTCGGCCTGACGCAGTCGGCCGGGCACCGCTCGGCTGTCGCCGACCTGGTCGCGGGGCGAATGCCCGCCATCGACCTTTCTCCTTTCTCGCTTCGGAGATTCTGACCATGGCCACCCATACCTTCTCCTGCATCGACGGGCATACCTGCGGCAACCCGGTTCGTCTGGTCTCCGGTGGGGGGCCGCGTCTGGACGGCGCGAGCATGCTTGAAAAGCGCGCCCACTTTCTGCGCGTCTATGACTGGATCCGCACCGGCCTGATGTTCGAACCGCGTGGTCACGACATGATGTCTGGCTCGATCCTCTATCCGCCGACGCGCCCCGATTGTGATCTTGCGGTGCTGTTCATCGAGACATCCGGCTGTCTGCCGATGTGCGGTGACGGCACTATCGGAACTGTCACGATGGGCATCGAGAATGGCCTCATCACACCGCGCGAACCCGGAAAGCTCTCGATCGACGCGCCGGCCGGCAAGGTCGATATCACCTACCGCCAGGAAGGCCGCTTTGTCGAGGAGGTGCGCCTCACCAACGTTCCGGGCTTTCTCTACGCTGAGGGATTGACGGCTGAGGTCGATGGTCTCGGCGAAGTCGTCGTCGACGTCGCCTATGGCGGCAATTTCTATGCCATCGTCGAGCCGCAAAGAAACTTCCGCGACATGGCCGATCATACGGCGGGGGAACTGGTGGGCTGGTCGCCGCGCCTACGCGCAGCGCTCAACCGGAAGTACGACTTCTTCGTCCACCCCGAGCATCCGGAGATCAAGGGCCTCAGCCATATTCAGTGGACGGGCAAGCCGACGAAGCCGGAGGCGCATGGGCGTAACGCCGTCTTCTACGGCGAAAAGGCCATCGACCGGTCGCCATGCGGTACCGGCAGCTCGGCGCGGATGGCGCAGCTCGCTGCCAAAGGCAAGCTGAAGGTCGGCGACGAGTTCGTGCATGAATCGATCATCGGCTCGCTATTCAAGGGACGAGTCGAGGCCGCCGTCAAGGTCGCCAACCGGGATTCGATCGTCCCCTCGATTGCCGGCTGGGCCCGCATGACCGGCATCAACACGATCTTCATCGACGATCGCGATCCCTATGCTCACGGCTTCGTCGTGAAGTGAAAGTGAAAGTTCGAGGCCACGATAGCCGCGCGTGGTTATTGTCATCCAGCGGGATCACGAGACGGCCAGGGAGCCGCTTGCTCGTTCCCTGATATGCGGGCGTGGCTTGCTCGTGAAGTTGGTCATCGGCGGAGGCCACACCTGAAACCTGATTGGTCAAGAGCGTAGACTCGGGCTTCAGTCTAGCCGCCCAGCACCCACGCAGCTACTCGATGCAGGCGCGCTGGATCGGCTTTTTGGAGATCGTCTTCGGGATTTCGTCGAGGATGTGGATGATGTCGGGGATAGCGGCAGATGGTGCCGTCCCGAAGCCGAAATCCGATCGGTTCTGCGGACCCGACCGCGTCGACGCGGCGACCCTGCCATCCGTGCCACCCATACTGGTACAAGCAAAGAGGAGACATCGACATGTTGCTCACCGATTTCGACGCGCTGACCTTCGACTGCTACGGCACCTTGATCGATTGGGAGAGCGGGATGGTCGAGGCTCTGAAGAGCCTTACGGATAGGGTGAAGCGTCCGCTCACACGCGACCAGATTCTGGAAGCGCATGCGCGCCATGAATCAAGCCAGCAGAAGTACACCCCGGCGAAGCGATATCGGGATCTGCTGCCGATCGTCTACAAGCGCCTCGCCGAGGAATGGGGCGTGCACGCGACACACGAAGATTGCGTCGAGTATGGCCAGTCCGTCGGAAATTGGCCGGCGTTCGAGGACTCCCCGGGCGCGCTCCAGTATCTGAAGAAGTATTTCAAGCTCGTCATCCTTTCCAATGTGGACAACGTGACGTTCCAGGCGAGCAACCGCAGGCTCCAGGCGGAGTTCGATGCGATCTACACCGCCGAGGACATCGGATCCTACAAGCCATCGCCCCGAAACTTCGACTACATGATCGAAAAGCTGGGCGAGATCGGCGTTAGGAAGGAGAAGATCCTGCACACGGCCGAGAGCATGTTCCACGACCATAAGCCGGCAAACGAGCACGGCTTGAAGTCGTGCTGGATCTATCGTCGTCACGCCCAGCAGGGCTTCGGGGCCACCATGAATCCTGACCAGATGCCGCACGTCGACTTCCGGTTCAACAGCATGCACGACCTGGCGAAGGCGCATCAGGAGCAATTGCGGGTAAAGTGATGGCCGAGCGAACGGGGATCACCAAGCCTCCTTTCGCGTTTCGAAGGGCATTGTGCTGCTAGACCCAGAGTCCGGCGGAAGATTGCGCGGCGGCATGCGAGGATGCCCATTTTTGGCCGGTTAAGCCCTGGGTTCCGACCGGTAACGAGGGCGCGGTTTCCCCGAACAGCTCGCGGGATGAGCCCGGTTGAGGCACCCACAAACTGCCTCGGGCGAAGTAGGTTTGGTTCGTGTGGAGAAAGGCGGTAGCGGTCTCCCGCGACCAGAAAATCAAGCGAATTTTCGCGTGCGTTCCTATCCGAACCGTAGGCAATTCCAGTGGAATTAGCTGGCAACGACGTTGATGGCTTGCGTGGGCGACCGACGGACGGCGACCAGGGCTCGCAGAAATCATCGCTCTGGCGAGCGTTCGCCGCGGAGGCTTGCGGGCCGCATATCGCCCCAAACTTGCTCAACGTAGGTCAGACATTCCTCCTTGCTGCCCGTTTTCGGGGCGAGCTGCCAGCCGGACGGCACTTCGCGCCCGAGCGGCCAGATTGAATACTGTTCCTCGCCGTTGACGACGACCTGGAATTGGCCGTCCTGGTTCTCTTGCCTGTTCACCGGATTCTCCTCGTTCAATTGCCTGGTTTGGATACAGGAGTGTTAGAAGCAAATCTTGCAGGCGGGCCCGGTTCGCGGGACGGCGATCTTCAAGTGAGGCTGTGGGCGGCCTCCTCTGGCATTTGCTCAAGCTCCGCGAGCAGGCGATCGATTTGATCGTCCCCCCGTTTCTCCAGCATGGATTCGACGGTCGCCAGTGCCAGCGCTTGGACCGTGGGATTATCGAACATAAGGCGGACGGGCAGTTCGGCCCCAAACTCATCCCTGATCCGAGAAATGACGCGAGTGGCCAACAATGAATGCCCCCCGAGCTCAAAGAAATTATCTTTAATGCCAACGCTCGGCACCTGAAGGATCTCACTCCACATGCGCGCCAGCGCAATTTCCACGGGCGTCCTCGGGACTGCGCCGGTGACGGAATGGGACGCTTCCCCTTGCGGGTCGGGCAGGTTGCTTCGGCTAAGCTTGCCACTCGGCGTAAGCGGCAGTGATCCCACAACGACATAGGTCGCCGGAATCATTTGTTCGGGCAATATGGCTCGAAGATGCGCCCGGAGGTCCTCGGTTGACGCGGGCGATTCCGGATCGGCCTGAATGTAGCCGAACAGACGAAGCTCCCCGCGACTTTCGCGCGCAACCACAACGGCTTCGCGGACCGACGGGTGCGTCCGTAGAGCAACTTCAATCTCGCCGAGTTCAACGCGAAAACCACGAATCTTGACCTGTTGGTCCGCCCGTCCGAGGTACTCAAGCTCTCCGTTCGACAAAAATCGCGCGCGGTCGCCTGTCCGATACAATCGTCCCCCTCTCGTGCTTTGCCCATCCGGGACGAAGCGCTCGGCCGTCAGGGCGCGCCGTTCCAGATAGCCGTGCGCCAGTGCAGAACCGCCAATGCAAAGCTCGCCCGGAATACCGATCGGGCAAAGCTGTCCATGCGAGTCAAGGATCTGGATCACCACATTGGGGATCACCCGGCCAATCGACGGGCGCGCCGGCCAGTCGCTTGCCGCCCCGGCCAGCCTGAGTTCGGTAACGACATGAGACTCGGTAGGTCCGTACTGATTATACAGATCCGCGCCGAGCCGAGTCATCATTGCAGCTATCTGCGGTGTGATCTGCAGTTGTTCGCCGGCCGTTATAATCTCTGTCAACGAATGCGGAAGATCGGCGGCATGTCGAGCGTGCTCTGCCAGTTGCTGGAGCGCGACGTAAGGAAGGAAGAGCCGACGCACATTTTCCTGATACAGCAATTTCCATAGAGCGGGCGGGTCCCTGCGCTGCTCCTCTGTTATGAGTACGAGCGTTCCGCCGGCGTCCAACGTCGAGAATATTTCCTGAAACGAGACGTCGAAACTCAAGGAGGCGAATTGTAAGGTTGGCGCTGCCGTCGGCAGCGCGGATCGGGCGATTTGCCAGCGGATCAGCGATGCGAGTGGACCATGCGGCATTGCTACGCCTTTCGGCTTGCCCGTCGACCCGGATGTATAGATGACATAAGCGAGACTGCCGGCAGAAACGGGCACGGCTGGATTGTCGTGAGGGAACATAGCGGGTTCAGGGTCATCGATGGCTAGGAGCGCGCCAGTCGCTCCCGACAATTCACTGCGTCGCGCACTCTGCGTCAGCACCAGTGCGACGCGCGCGTCTGCCGCCATAAAGGCGATGCGCTCTTTCGGATAGGAAGGGTCGATCGGAACGTAAGCCGCCCCAGCCTTTAGCGTTGCGATAAGGGCGACGATCATATCCACACCACGATCGACGCAAATAGCGACGCGAGAGCCCGGTCCGACGCCAAGCCCAATCAGGCGGTGCGCCAGAGCATTGGCGCGACAGTTGAGTTCCTTGTAGGTGGTTTTTTCCTTCCCTGCGACAAGCGCAACTGTATCCGGCAAGAGCTCAGCCTGCCTCTCGAACAGCACATGGCACATTTCCGGTTGAATCGGGTCCTCGGTGTCGTTCCAGTCCGCCAGAGCTGTTGTCTCGGTCGGCAGAAGCATTGGCAGCGACCATATCGGACGGTCCGGCTCGTCCATCGCCGCGGCGAGCAAGGCACCATAATGTCCCGCAATGCGCACAACCGACGACAGGTCGAATAGATCGGAATTGTATTCGATTCCGGCACAAAGGTCGCTCGCCGTTTCCGACAGGAACATGGTCAGGTCGAATTTGGCCACACCGGCGCTCAGTGTCGACGTATCCTCATCGAGCACGCCGCCGGTTTCCATGGGGCGGCCGGTGTTCTGCAAGGCAATCATGACCTGGAAGAGCGGATTGTAAGAGAGGTTTCTCTCCGGTTGGATCTCCTCGACCAGCTTCTCGAAAGGAATACCCTGGTGCGCGAAGGCTTCCATCGTCACATCGCGCACCTCGGAAACGAGCGCGCGGAAAGTGGAATTTGCCGAAAATTGGGTGCGGAGCACGAGTGTATTGGCCATAAAACCAATCAACCCTTCGAGTTCGGGGCGTACCCGGTTGGCAATCGGAGACCCCACCACCAAGTCTTCGCGGCCAGTATAGCGATAGAGAAGAACATAAAACGCTGACAGCAATGTCGAAAAAAGGGTTACTTGCTCCTGCTCGGAGAAGTTCTTGACGCTCTTCAGGAGCGATGGGGGTATGGTGAACGGGTACAAGCCTCCGGTGAAGGTTTGCATCGCCGGCCGTGGTCTGTCCGCCGGCAAGTCGAGCAGCGGAGGTACACCTTCGAGTTTGTTTTTCCAGTAGTTGACATCGCGCTGCAGCACCGGGCCGGACAAGTATCGACGCTGCCAGCAGGCGAAGTCCGCATACTGGATCGGAAGGTCGGGCAACGATGGAGACCTCCGGCTAAGCCGGGCTTCGTAAAATGCGACAAGCTCTCGGGATATGATGTCCATCGACCAACCATCCGCGGCTATGTGGTGGATGGTTAGAAGGAATCGATTGTCATTATTGTGCAGACGTATGAGTTCAGCCCGCAAGACCGGTCCGTGCTTGAGGTCGAACGGCATCCGCATCTGCTGCGTAGTCAGACGTTGTGACTCGAGTTTTCTGGTCTCCTCGGGCATGTTGCGAAGATCATGAACGGGCATCTTGATTTTGAGAGACGGAGCGATCACTTGCACTGGCTCGTCCGCGACCGTGTCAAAAGTTGTGCGCAGCGTTTCGTGGCGCACAATGAGGTCATTGAGGGCGCCTTCGAGCACTGCCACGTCGACCGCTGCGAAGCGCACCGGCATCGCGATGTTGTAAACGGCGCTCCCCGGATCGAACTGATCCAAGAACCATAGGCGCTGCTGCGCAAATGATAGCGGGATCGGCCGATCCCTAGGAACTCGAGCGATCGTGGAGACTTGGGGCCGAGGATCTGAGCCAACGAGCGGCTTGATAATTGCCGCCAGTTGCTCGATCGTCGGCGCTTCGAATAAGCGCTGGAGTGGTACTTCGATCTGCAAAGTATCGCTAATCCGCGCGATGATCTGTGTGGCGATCAAAGAATGGCCGCCAAGCCGAAAGAAATTGTCGCGGATTCCGACCACGTCCGTGTGGAGGACGCCCATCCAGATCTGCGTCAGGTGAATTTCCAAATTGTCGCGCGGCGCGAGATATTCTTCGACGCCGGATATTGGGGCGTCGAGGCGCGCGACGATTTCTGCCAACGCACGCCGGTCGATGCCGCCTTTGCCGTTATAGGGAATCTTTCGCTTAAGTTCGAACGTCGAGGGTATCAGCCGCGCCGGTATCCGCGCAGCCAAGAAGCTCTGTAGCTCCGATACGGGAACATCCCGAGACAGCTTTAGAAATGCGACCAACCCCCGGTCATGCAACCCCTGGCGGGTTCTTGCCGCAACGGCCGCTGCCTCCACTGCCGGATGGTCGCAAAGAGCAGCCTCGATCTCGACAAAGCTGATCTTCGAATTTCCCGTTAGCAGAGCATCGTCCATATGCCCATGCAGGACAAACTGCCCGTCCTCGAGCCGAGCGAAGTCACTCGTCCGATAGCCTGGCTCGGGGTGGGGCAAATCGGGATTTTGTACATAGATGTCTCCAGGCACTCGCCCCGGCACGGGCTCGAGGTCGCGTCCTAGAAGGTCGATTCGGACGCCGGCAGCTGGAATTCCAAGTGGAATGACCGCGGCATCCGGCTTGAGCAGCGCCAGTGGTTGTATCAAATAAAAGCCACCCGCGGCCGGATCGCCCGACACCATATGAATCCGTCCGATTAGCTCAGGCGTGAGCGCTTCCTGAAGTTGGCCCCAATCCAACCCGCGCTCGGCAGAAAGCACCAGCCGAACGCTCCGCAAGGACCGCGGAAATTCCCGGGCTAACCGCTCCAAATCCGCCAGAGCGAGAGACATGACGGTAACGGAGGCCTCATGCAGCAGTGTTGCAAAGCGCCGCGAGCGAAACGACAATTCGGGCGGCACAAATACGATTGCCGCCCCGGCGGCCAGCGCACCGAAGATTTCGTACCGCGCGCAGTCGGAGCCGATATTGGAAAGATGCGCAACGCGATCCTCCGGCGAAAGGCAAAGGAAACGGTCACATCCGGCGCGGCTAAGCATCCGATGGCTGAGGCGCACAGTGGTCATTTTGGCTGTGCCGTCAACCTGGACAAGCATCACGGCGGGCGAGTCGGGCGTTACGCAGGTTGTGAGTTCATCGTCCGGTTGGGTCGCCGAATCTGCCCAAACTTCGTCAAGCCGGACCGTCTCTACTCCGAATTGTCGGAAGCACGGCTCGGTAGCTTCGTCTACGACCACCAATGCCGGCCGAAGCGCCGTCAGGATGCGCTCTGCCCGATTGGAGTTCAGCGGGATTCCGCCTGATGCCAAGATGTCGGCAGGATCGATCGGAGCCCAGACCAGACCCGCCTTCAAGATCCCCAAGATGACCGCGAGCCCTCCCGATCCGGGCCTAGAAGCGATCGCGACGGTGCTGCCGGCGCTCAGTTTCCGGAGGAAAGATGTACGCGCGATCCGGTTCGCCCGTTGGTTCAGCTCGAAATAGGTGCACGTACCACTGGGATCGATGGTGGCAAGGGCTGTCGGTGAGCGTGCCGCATGGGCGGCGATGCGCGCTCCCAGGACTTCCGTCGGCACCGCCGCTGTTTCCGGGGCGTTGGCCGAATCCGCGGTCTTGATGACCTCGTCGGGCATCCATACGGAGAGGCGCGACAGCGTTTCGTGAGGATTCTCCACAATTCTGTGCAGCAACGCTATATAGCGCCCGATCATGATCTCGGCGGTCGATTCGTCGAAAAGGTCGGTGTTAAATTCAAGAGCTCCTCGTGCACCGGCTCCGGTATCAAGCACCGACATCGTCAAATCGAACTTGGCAGTACCGTTGCCGACCGAGCCAGCCTGAATCTGGGATCCCAACGGCTGGATAGGAGCCGCGCTGCGGTCTAGCGTTCCGATGTTTTGGACCCCGAACAGAATCTGGAAAAATGGATTGCGGCTCAAGTCTCGGTCGAGCTGAAGTTCGTCTACCAACTTCTCGAACGGCATGTCCTGATTGCCATAGGCTTCCAGCGCCACGTCACGCTCGCGCACAAGCAACTCGACAAAGGTTGGATCGCCCGAGAGATCGGTCCGCAACACCAACGTGTTGACAAAGAAGCCGATCAATCCTTCAAGCTCCGAACGGGTCCGGTTGGCGATAGGCGATCCGACGGCGATGTCGGTTTCACCACTCAAACGGTGGAGCAACACCTTGAGCGCGGCGAGCAGAGTCATGAACAGCGAGGCGCGGCTGGCGTTGCCGAGCGTCTTGAGTGCTTCGCACAGTTTCTGGTCCAGCGTGAAGACGCGGACCGACCCGTTACTGGTCTGCACGGGCGGTCTGCGACGATCGGTGGGAAGATTGAGCACAGGCCGCAGGCCGCTGAGCTGCTTGCGCCAGTAACCGAGCTGCTTTTGCAGAAGCTCGCCGCGGAACCACTCTGCCTGCCATACCGCGAAGTCCGGGTATTGAACCGTTAGTTCCGGCAATGGAGAGGGGCTCCTGCGCAAAAATGCCATATATATCGTCGTCAATTCCCGATTGAGCACCGACATCGACCAACCATCGGAGACGATGTGATGCATCACCAGCATCAGAAAGCTCTGGTTGGAATTAAGGTGCACCAGCGAAGCATATAGCAATGGGCCTGTTCTAAGATCGAACGGCCGTCGGCTTTCCGCATAGACGAAGCGGCTCACATCCTCCTCCCGGGCCACCCCGGAACGCGAACGCAGATCCACGATGGCGAGCTTGAGCTTCAAGGAAGCCTTGACGACCTGTGCGGGTTGTCCGTCGACCACCTCGAATGTCGTCCTCAAGGCTTCGTGCCGTCGCACGATTTCATTTATGGTTCGTTCGAGAACCGTTACGTCAACCCGACCATACAGCGGGACCGACGTCGCAATGTTGTACGCGGGATTGCCCGGTTGCAATCGGTCGAGAATCCACAACCGGGATTGCGCAAAGGACAAAGGACGAGCACGCCGCTCGCCATCCTTGACGAACTGGGACGCGGAGCCGTGCGATTGATCTGGTGCCTGAGAGATCGTGGACAACATTGCACCTCCACTTTTGCGGGAAATCCCGACGTCTGAACCTAGCCCGTGCCGCTGTCATTTGGGGACATCGCCGCCCGGCGAGGCACCCGATCTTTGTCTTCCCGGCTCACTCACCGGCCCGGAGCAACCCGGCCGTGTCAGCTGAGTTGCTCACATATGTCGGATCGAGCGAAAGCATCTGTCCATCGCTACGTTCGGGCACTCCATCACCGGAGGCAAACCATTCAATCATGCGTGCCACGACGTCAGCTCGATCATAGAGAAAGTAATGCGTCGCTCCCGGAGCCTGCAGCAGACGAGCCCGGGGAAATAACCCGCGCGCCCATTCCGAAGCTTTGGGCGCTGCGATACGGTCGTACTCCGACGCGAAAAGCAAGATCGGAACGTCGATTTGGCCCGCGACCTGGCTAACATCGTAGTGCCAAAAGTCGATCATCTGATGCGCAAATCTGATCGTTGTGTTCGCGTCGCGAAACGGCCGTAGAACCGGCATTCTCAGGTCACGGTTCATGGCGCGGAGAACGGCCTCCGACTCCTCGGTTTCTGTCTCTATCATCAGGTCTGGGCCGGCCTCACTCGCACGTGACGTGAGAGAAGCCGCTATCGACGAGGCCGTCGACGGACTTTGCTCAAGCTCGTTGAAAAGGGCCTGAAAATCAGTTTCATACGGCGTATCAAAATCGAGCGAGCTCTCGAGACACTTCACCTGCATATTCAGGAAAGTCATGGAGAGCAACCGATCAGGGTGACGTAGAGCGAATTCTGCCGCGATTTTAGGGCCAGTGCACCATCCGACCAAATGGACGCGAGTCACCGACTCCCGCTCGATGATCGACGCTAGATCGGCAACATGATCGAGAAGCGAGAGCTGAGATTCTGACTCATCGAGCCCGCGCGGATCCCAACTCAGTACCCGAAACCGCGGGCGCAGATGAGCTATCAGCCGAGACCATGGCTTCGGTCCCTGGCCCAGGGCATTGAGCAGCACAACCGCCTCGCCATCGCTGCTGGTAGAACTATAAGAAAGCTTTCGGCCGCCACGATGCGTCGTTCGGATGTCCGGCAGCTTCGATGCGTGAGAAACGAATGCGCTATGTTCGGACAACTGCGCCTGATGCGCCAATTCCACTAAATCATCGAACTCGGCCGGATCCAGGCCAGGTTGAACAGACCTCATACCTGCGGCGTTGTAGGCATGTTCGATCACTTCGCAGTCTGGCTGACCCAGGTGTTCGGCGAAATTCATCAACCGTCGATCGAACAGCGCGTCGATGGCAGTTAGCCGCTGAGAGAACAGTGCCTTGCCGTCCAATGGCAGTAGGCTTACGCCGTAAATGTTACCTACCCGCTCGAGAAAATCCTCCGCCGACAGGCTCTCCGCCCCCGCGACGACGTAGTTACCGCCCTCGGTCCGATCAACAATCGCCATTATGATTGCTGCTGCTTGCTCAGTTCTCAGTACATTGACCCGGGCCGTCGGCGCGATCAGGCACCGGAGCCCTCGGTATTCGAATAGATCATCAGCCCGTTCATCGACTTCCGTCTTGAGGTCGAATAGGGTGGACAGGAAATGAAGGATCCCTTCTTGTGCGATGTCGTCGGGAGGGGCGATATCAAGCGTGAGCGTCGTTCGGAACGTCCTCGTCACGGGGAAATCGAACGTCGCCGGATTGCTATAGACGACCGACCCGCCTCGCGGCAGAATCCAGCGCCAACGCTGGCCACCGCAATAAGGTGTCATAACCACATTCAGCGCACCGATGGGGGCAAGCTGAAAGGTTTCGCGCAATGATCCGGAAACGGATTCACCACTCGACGCGAAGTGCCATACTTCCGCGCCGGCAGCGTTTTCCAATGAGGCGAGGTGCTCCATCTGTCCCACCTCAGCCCTTGGGTCTCGGCGGAGCGAAATTTGCCGCACCAAGGACTCGAAGCGCGCGTACGCCCCCGATGGTGCGATGACGCCTAGTCGCTGGGAACGCGACAACCGCTCGGCGGCGATGAAGGCCGCCAAGAGGCCAAGCGTCCCAGTGAAAACAGCACTCTCTTGCGACATGCCGAGGTACCCACAACGTCATCCGCCCTGGCGGTGCATCAAGCGGCTGCTCTAGGTGCCCCGCCCGGGGGTGTGAAGGGATCGCTGGCAGCAGGCGCACTAGAAGAAGTCGGCCCCACCAAGCTCATCGCCGTCGCTGAAACGGAAAGCAGGCTTTGGCCCAGATTTCTCACATCCGTAAAACCCAGGTCGTTGATGTCGCTCTCGGCGATCAGTTGTTTCAATGCGGCCTTGTACCTGTCATACGCCTCGGCGTATTGCTGCGGCAGGGTCGGATTGCTGTAAAGCGATTGTACCTTCTGTTGATATTCCTCTTGCGCGGCGCGGAACTGCTCTGGCTGTTGGCTCTGATAGGCCTTTTCGACCCCGCGTTCGAATTCGGTCTGGATGCTGCGACACCGGCTTTGTGAGTCCGCCCAGGCATCAGCCACATCCCGGAAATATCTTTCGTGGATCAACTGCAGCTGCCTGTACAGTGGCTCGTTTGATTGGTCTTGGTTTGTCTGCGTCATAGAAGCCTCCCTACGTTCGGTTGGATTGGGTCAATTACGGTAGCGCCACGCGCTGTCTCCTAGTTGTGCCTAAAACACCGGTGGACCCATGTCGGTCCTTAGCGTCGATCCAAAAAAGGATCTCGAGTCCTTGGAATCGTTTGCTATCTTTTGGCTTTCCGATGCACGCCATGATCCGTTCCACCGATAAGATCGCGATGGTGGCGTGCTGGTGGTGGCAAGCTTGTTCGGAATGTTCTGTTCTTGCCGACGCTCTCTGCTGAAAGCGGATATCAACTGTCGGCAGGTCGATGTCGAGATCGTCGAAATCCTCAAAGGGCGTGGCGCTAGCAAATCCGTCATCCCGCCCGAGCACCAAATCGCCGGACGGATGATATCGGTTGGCTCGGCCGCTGCCGAAGCCTCGCCAAGGATGGGCGATGATCGAACCAAAGCGCGCTTGCCTTTCTGCTCTGAGCATCGACCCGGCCAGAACACTAAAAACAATATGCTCCCGGAGAGGCTCTCTCCTTGATCTCCCGCGCACTTCGGGTTGTTACCAGCGTGTCAAAGATGCGCGGTCTTCCGGGTGTTCAGCGATCTCCGAGCGAGTCCAAACATTGTTCCTCGCCGGGATAACAATCTCGCCGTTCACCCAGAGATTGTATTACCACATTCTACGCGCTACCGTGAATGAAATTTGCGCATCCCATTCGAAAGGTCGGAAGCCAGGCGTCGTCTTGGTTTCGCCTTCGCCCATGAGACCGCGCGCGATCCCCGCTTTCTTGCGGCGATGATTGCTTCAAAACTACAAAAATAAGGACCCGATCAATCGGTTATTGATTGGTCACAGACTACGCCATAAGGCCTGCACGAAGATTTCTCTCAGTGCTTCTTATCAGCCGAAGCTTCCTGATCCGTCAGCTGCGCCATGTGCTGCCTGAGGCTCAGCGGGCGCATGTCAGTCCAGACTTGCTCGACATAGGCAAGGCACTCCTCCTTCGAGCCAACCTTACCCGCATCCCGCCAGCCAAGCGGATTGTCCCGGTCAACCGGCCAAATCGAATACTGCTCTCCATGATTGATTACGACTTTCATTTGCCTGTCATCAAACATGTCAGCTCTCCCGTAAAACGTTCAGCGCCAAATTACGATTCCGATCATCGGATACTTTCATAACAACTGAAAGTAGGATATTGTTAGACGAAGAAACTAAGAGTAGTATCAAGTTCGTGGAAATCTTAGACGCCGATTTTTGAATTTGTGCGGTGTTGCGGGCACGTCGGTAGATTGCCCCGTTGAGGCTTGCGTACCTAGCGAAATACATCGAGGGAGGAAGACATTGGAATTTCCCATTGATATTGCGAGGGCGTCGACAGCCATTGATATCGACGGCAACCACGAAGTGTTCGGATCACCGGCCGCGGTTGCATCCGACCGGTGCGCGCTATTCGTCAAACCACAAGTTCATAACGGGATTTGGCTCTTATCATCGAGAGAGTGCCATGATCTATCAGTGTGTCGGGATCGGCGTCGGACCGTCGAACTTAAGTCTTGCCTCGCTTCTCTATCCGTATAAGGGCGTGCTCAGCGCCTTCTTCGATCGAAAGCCGGAATTCGCGTGGCATGACGGGATGTATTTCCCTGGTGCGACGCTGCAAGTCTCGCTGTTCAAGGATTTGGTAACGCTCTCAGACCCGACAAATCCTTTCTCGTTTATTTCTTACCTGCATGCTGAGGGTAAGATTCATCACTTTCTCAACGCTCGATTCGTCGGTGCCGCGGCGTGAGTTCCGGAACTATCTGAAATGGGCGAGCGATTCGAACGAGAACGTCCATTTCGGTGAAGAGGTCACGCAGATCCGATTCGACGGGCACTTTGTCGTAGAAACGGAGAGGCGCTGTATCCGAGCCGAGAACATTGCCGTCGGCGTCGGCACAGAGGCCCATATTCCCAGCTTCGCCCGGTGCCATATCGGCCCAACGCAATTCCATGTCAGCGAATATGGCGCCAAGGCTAAGTCGCTCAAGGCTAAGCGCGTCGCTATCGTCGGAGGTGGTCAGTCCGGCGCCGAAGCGTTTCTCGACGTCATCACCAGCGAGCGCGACCTGCTGCCGAAGCAGGTAATCTGGATATCGCGCCGCGAGAATTTCCTGCCATTGGACGATTCTCCTTTCGTCAACGACTATTTCATGCCGAGCTTTTCCGAGTACTTTTTCGGTCAGGATGCCGATTTCAAGAGAGCGTTCCTCGAACGGAATGTTCTGGCGAGCGATGGCATCTCGGAAAAGACACTCCGGGAAATCTATCAGCGGCTTTACGTGCTCCGCTTTATCGAGGATTGCGACAATGTGTCCGTGCTGATGCCGGGCCGAACGGTCGAGCAGGTATGGCACGACGGGCGGCAATGGGGGCTGGCCGTGACCCACGATGCGACCAAATCGGAAGAGGAGCCTGTCTACGCCGACACCGTCATATGGGCGACCGGCTTCCGCGGCGCCCGCATGCCATTTCTCGATCCGCTCGTGTCGCGCCTTGAATACGAAGACGTTGAGGTTCGCATCGACGCCAATTTTGCGGCGGTCTGGGACGGTCCGACCAATCGACGCATCTTCATGCTGAACGCCGCGCGGCGGCAACGCGGGTTGGCTGAGCCCAATCTCAGCCTGATCGCTTGGCGCAGCCAATGCGTGATTGAGGCGGTGCTGAGCGGGGCAGGCTGCACGCGCGCAGCCCAGAAGCGGTCCTTTATGACCTGGCAGCCGATCAATGCTTGGTCCGAGCGCCAGCACCGTGCGGTGTGAGGGGGCGGCCATGCGCGAACGGGTCGTCGTTGCGGGCGCGGGGATTATCGGTTCCGTCATCGTTCGACAGATCTTGGCCGAGCGACCTGGCGCGGAGATCATCGCGATCGACCGGGACTTGGTCGGCTCAGGCGCATCACGGCGTTCTGCTGGGCTGCATTTTCCGGTTGGCCGGACGGAGCGCGTACGCGCCATGACCGAAATGAGCGAGCGCTACTATCAAGCGCTCGCAGCCCGCGATCCCAGCCTGCCGATCTATCCAGTAGCAATGCATGCGGTTGCCTTCGGCACAGCTGCGGAGGCGGCATGGCGCAATTTCATCAAGGCGGGGCCGATCGAAACATCGCCAGCCTGTCGACGGGCGGCGATGGGCCAACCGGTCGGCGCTTCTGTCTGGTCGGTCCCAGGTTGCCACTACACCGATGTCGCGACCCTGGCAGGTCGCCTTGTCCGTGATTTCCGGTCCATGATCTCGCTGCTTGAGGGCGTCGCCGTCGCAAGTATCCAGGAGGAGACAGGCGCCGCCGTACTGGTGCTCTCGACCGGCGAGACGTTGAGGGCGGACCGATTGATCCTGGCGCCGGGCCCGTGGGTGAATGCACCGGCATGGCGTGCGCTGGTCGCGCCGCTCGGCATCCGGATCAAGAAAATCATCGCCCTCCATCTGGATGCTCCGGCGGACAAGGCAGACGCTGCAGTCGTGTTCCCGGAGGAGGATGCTTTCCTGCTGCCGCTGCAGTATCGTGGCCATTGGCTTTTTAGTTATACGTGCCTCGATTGGGATGTCGATCCGGACGCGCCGCAGCCTGGTGTGAATCGACAGAATCTCGATGAGGCGCAGAAGGTGCTTCGACGTTACGCACCGGAGCTGGTCGAGAAATTGCGGTCCGGCCGTGTGTTCTGCGACGCGTATAGCCCGAGTCGGGAACCAATTGTCGCCACGGTCGGCGCAAGCGGCCGGATCATTTTCGCCGGCGCTGCAAACGGATCCGGCTACCGTCTCGCACCGGCCATCGCTGCCGAGACGTTGCGGCTGCTCGACAACTGATCACTTGGCCCAAGGAACGCACGCTATGAAAATCATAACCTTGGACGAAAGCGCCTACTCTGCTGCGTTCGGCATCGAGATGGCGCCGGTTGGTGGGCTTGCCGGCCCAGGCGGTGCCGCAAGTTTCGGGCGTGTCTTACCGGGGGGCGAGACAACACCGCACCAGCATGACGAAGCCGAGGCATTCGTCATACTCAAGGGCAAGGGCGAAGTGGTCGTCGACAACGTCATCCATGGCGTCGGTCCGGGCTCGGTGGCGGTATTCGAGCCCTTTGAAACGCACACGCTGCGAAATCCGGGTAGCGTGCCGCTGGAATTCTTGGATCTGTATGGCCGCGATCCAGTCCGCGCGGCCGAAGCGGCCAAGAATACCGGCAAGGAACGCTTTGCCGGTCGGCCTGTCTTCGTCTTTTCGACGCCGCCCACACCAAACGGCGATCTTCATCTGGGACATCTCTCCGGCCCCTATCTCGGCGCCGACGTCTTCGTCCGCTTCCAACGCATGAACGGGGTCGCAGCCTATCACCTCACCGGCAGCGACGATTTCCAAAGCTACGTGGTCGCCCGCGCCAACGAGGAAAACACCGAACCTCTGCGCGTCGCCGCACACTATGCCGCGGAGATTCGCGCGACGCTTTCTCTCATGGACATCATGGTCGACCAATTCACCGTTACCGGAACGGACCCGACCTACCGGGGAGGGCTGCAAAATTTCTTTTCGCGTCTGGTCGGCTCCGGCGCGGTGCAGCGGCGGAAGGATCGGGCGCTCTTCGATGGAGCGACCCAGACGTATCTCTATGAGGTCGATATCGGCGGACTGTGCCCGAGTTGCTCGGCGCCGACCGGCGGTAACATCTGCGAGGAATGCGGCGAGCCCAATCTCTGCGTCGATATTGTCAACGCCAAATCCAAGCTTTCCGTGGCGGCACCAGCGCGCGGGACGGCTGAACGCTACTCTCTGCCGCTGCATGATTTCCGCGACACCGTGATGGCTCATCACCGGACCGGTAAGGTTTCGCCGCGGCTCCAGGATCTCGCCCGGCGCGTCTTTGCGCGGGGGGAAATCCATTTGCCCGTCACCCACCCAGCCGAGTGGGGAGTGCCGCCGGTAGAACCGGTCGAAGGACGCCAAGTCATCTGGGTCTGGCCAGAAATGGCTTATGGATTCCTGCATGGCATTGCTGAGCTTGGCCGCCGCTACGGCCAAGAGTGGTCGGCGGACGCGCCGCAGCGCAACTGGAAGATCGTCCACTTCTTCGGTTACGACAACAGCTTTTACCACACGATCCTGTATCCGGTGCTATACGCTCTCGCTTATCCGGATTGGTCTTGCGACATCGAATATAACGTCAACGAGTTCTACCTGCTCGATGCCAAGAAGTTTTCGACCAGCCGGCGGCATGCGATTTGGGGCAAGGATATTCTGTCGCCGGAGACGGTCGATGCAGTGCGCTATTATCTCGCCCTGACGCGCGGCGAAACGGAGCGAACCAATTTCGAGCTGAAGAGCTGCCAGGCCGTCATCTCTGGGGCATTGATCGGGCGATGGCAAACCTGGCTGAACGGGCTGGGCGGTCGTATCGCCTCGCACTTCGGCGGCCATGCTCCGGATGCGGGCGTCTGGTCACCCATACAGAGCGCTTTCCTCGCGCGGTTGCAGACGAGGCTCGACGCGATCGCGGTACATTATGGCGCTGACGGCTTTTCGCTCAATGGCGTGATGCGCGAGCTCAATGGATTGGTTGATGACGTGATCCATTTCACGACGACGCACCAGTGCCTGTCCGGCAATTCCGACGCCTATGACGAGTGGCGCACCGTTATCGCGCTCGAGCTGGCAACAGTCCGGTTGCTCGCTCAATGCGCCACCCCGGTGATGCCGCGCTTCGCCGGCAAGCTGGCCGAGGCGATCGGCACCGATGACGCCACGTCGCATTGGTCGGATCGGGTGATGCTGCTGCGGCCCGGCACCAAAATTGCGCTTGCCACGGCGTGTTTCTTCGCTGTTCCCGGAGCGGCATCGTCTGACGACGCCGGACAACTCGTTAGGAGCGCCCGGTCATGCTGAGGCAGCCTCAGATACAAATCGAGATACAAGACCTGCCGCCATCCGATCCGGAAGCGGTCATACGGACGGAATTTGAAGCGACTCTCCGAGCGATCCTGCACCTCGCCCCTGATGCACCAATCCGGTCACAGGCGCCGGGTGATCTTGGCCTCACCTCGCTCGGCGCGATGACGTTGCAATACAAGCTGCAGACCAACTGGGGCATCGAGCTTTCTGTCGGCGATATTCTGAAGGCAGAGACGGTCGACACACTCTTCGCTCTGGCGATCGCGCGGCGCGCCGCCTGTCAGCAAGAAGGAATCGTAATATGAGTGCCGAGAGCATTCTGAGAGTTGTCGCTGAGCGCGGCCTCGTCTTGTTGCGCAACGGCTCGAACCTGCGCCTCGAGGGGCCTCGATCAGCGATTGACCCGGCGCTGATTGGACTGATCCGCAGCGCCAAATCCGAGCTGATCGAGCATTTGCGGGCCGTGGCGAGGGACGACGGCGGGTGCATCGCTCTGACACCGATGCAGGCAAGCTATTACTATGGTCGCCAGGATCACTTCTCGATGGGTGGCGTGTCCTCCCATGTCTACCGCGAGATTGAAGGCGTGTTTGATGCCGCTCGGCTCGAAGCGGCCCTGGCCGAGGTCGTCGAGCGGCACGGCATGCTGCGCACCCGCTTCGCCGACGATGCGGCGCAGGTCGAAGATAGTGCCGCCGAGTGTCAGCCGGTGCGGATCGCTGTGGCGGATCTGCGCGGCCTGAAGGGTGCCGACCAGCAAGCAATGCGGGATCGTACGCGGGCTGAAATGGCCCAGCAGGTGTTGCCGGCCAACCGCTCGCCGCTCATCGAAGTACGGCTGACAATCCTGGGCGAAGCCAATATGATCCTTCATGTCAGTCATGACGGGCTCGTCATTGATGGCAGCAGCGCATTCCTGTTCTTCGAGGATTGGCGCCGGGCCTATGTCGCGACGGACCGGCCGGGCTTGCGTGACGCCTTGCAAGTATCGTTTTTCGACTACGTTCGCGCGCTCGCGGCGTCGCACGCCGCACCGGAATATATGCGTGCGCGCAATTACTGGCTAAGCCAGCTGGAAAAGATTCCGCCCCATCCGCAGCTGCCGTTGTGCGGCAACCCGGCGGCAATAAGCGCGCCGGTCTCGGTTCGTCATGGATTCCGTATCGAGCCGGAGCGCTGGTCCGCGCTCAAGGCGCAGGCGGTCCGCCGCACGCTGACACCGAATGCCGTGCTTGTTGCCGCCTATGCAGAGGTCTTGTCGCTTTGGGGCGCCGGCGAGCGCTTTACGCTCAACATCACCCTGGCGAACCGCCTACCGATCCATCCCGATATCGACCGCGTCATCGGCAATTTCACCGATTGCATGCTGCTGCCGATCGAGATCGATGTCCGAGCCGATTTCGCAGAGCGCGCCGTCGCAATCCAGACCCGCCTGCGCGAGGGACTGGATCATCGTCAATTCTCCGGTCTCGACGTCATGCGGGAAATCGGCCAGCGTGCCTGCACCGGTCAGGCAGTGCCTATGCCGTTCACCTTCAATAGCACACTCGGAGCTGTGCCGGACGGTTCGGCGATCGCCGCCTGGGGGCGCGAAGTCTATTCGGTAAGCCAGACACCGCAAGTTTGGCTCAATGCCTTCGCACTGGAGAGTGACGGCGCTCTCGTTATCCAGATGGATTCGGTGGACGCGCTGTTTCCGGCAGGGCTGGTCACCGCTCTGACCGAGGGCTATGAGCGGCTTCTCGTCGCGCTCGCCGCCGGTGACGCGGCGTGGTGCCGCATCGATCAGGGGCTCCTGCCGCAGGACCAGTTCGCTCAACGCCGGGCAGCCAACGACACGGCCGTCGCAATTCCTCCCGGGCAGCCCTATGACCGCTTTCTGCAGCATGCCGCCGCAGCACCAGACGCCCTGGCGATCGATTGCGGCACGAGGCGCCTGAGCTATGGCGAATTGCGTGCCGGTGCATGCGCGGTAGCGCGCTGGCTCAAAGGCAACCGCATCGGCCGCGACGACCTGGTCGGCGTCGTGATGCACAAAGGGTGGGAGCAGATCGTCGCGATCCTCGGTGTAGGCCTCGCCGGCGCCGCCTATGTGCCGATTGAGGCGGGGCTTCCAGCGGCGCGGCTCGAGGCTCTGCTGTCGAACGGGCCAATACGGTGCTCGCTGGTGCAGGATACCGCGATGCAAGTCTGCGAGGGCACGGTGAGCTTGACCGTCGATGGCGCCTTCCAGGAGCGAGCTCAGCACACGGAAGCGGATACGCGGCCCGAGGATCTCGCTCCGGTCGATTCGGCACAAGGCGATCTTGCCTATGTTCTTTATACCTCCGGCTCGACCGGCGTGCCGAAGGGCGTGATGGTCACTCGGCGCAACCTGATCAATCTGGTCGCCGATACGACAAAGCGCTTCGAGATTTGTGCCAAGGACCGCTTCTTCGCGGTCAGCAGCTGCAGCTTCGACCTGTCCGTTTTCGACATATTCGGTGCGCTCTCGGTCGGTGCTGCGCTGGTCATCCCCGACGCGGCGCGCGCGGCGGATCCGGGACATTGGCTCGACCTGGCCGCGCGGGCCGGCGTCACAGTGTGGAATTCGGTGCCGGCGATCGTTGGTTTGCTGGTAGATGAGGCCGTTGCGTCCGGCCGGGCGCTGCCACAGACGCTGCGCTTCGCGCTCATGAGCGGAGACCGCATTCCGGCGACGCTGCCGGGGCGGATCGCGGCACTCCAGCCAGATGTTCGGATAGTCAGCCTGGGCGGCCCGACGGAGACGACGGTATGGAACATTCTTTACCCGATCGACCACCCCGGCTCGATCGACGGACCGATACCGTACGGCAAGCCGAACGCCAATAACCGTGCCTATATCCTCGATGCGCAGCGCCGCGAATGTCCCGACTGGGTGCCGGGCGAACTCCATGCCGCCGGCGAGGGGCTCGCTAACGGCTATTTGGGTAATCCGGCCCTGACCGCCGCCGCCTTCTTTGACCACGAGCCGCTGCGCGAACGGCTCTATCGTACGGGCGACAGCGCCCGCTATCGTCCGGACGGAAACATCGAAATCCTTGGCCGGGTCGATTTCCAGATCAAGCTCAATGGCTATCGCATCGACCCGGCGGAGATCGAAGCCGTGCTGATCAATCAGCCGGGTATCGCCGCCGCCGCCGTGGTTGGCCGCAGCACGCGAGACGGTCCGCGCCTCGTCGCCTGTCTCGTCGAAACCGGCGACGGGACCACGGTAGCCGAATGCACTTTGACTGCAGCGCTCGAAGCGGCACTGCCCGAGTACATGGTGCCGCGCCAATTTGTTTGGCTAGAGCGCTTGGCGTTGACCGGAAACGGCAAGGTCGACCGAGCCTTCCTTGCCCAGACTGCGATGCCGGACGCGCCGGACACGGCCACTGAAGCCGCTCCGGCCCCGCCAACCGAACTCGAAGCGAAGATCATCCAGATCTGGTCCGATATATTGCGTTGTGACGCGATTGATCCAGTCAGTGGATTCTACCAACTGGGCGGCACGTCGCTGTCGGGTGTCCGGCTCCTCGCCCGCATACGCAAGGAATTCGGTATCTCCGTGCCGATCGCCAAACTGCCGCGCCTCGACACGCCGCGTAAGATGGCAAGCCACCTCGACCAAGCGCAATCGCACGTGAAGACCTCGTGACATGGAACAGATCATCAACCGGGTCGCGAATGGTCGGCCCTCGGCCGCAAAGTCGATCGCCATCTATGGCCCGGGCGGGCGAACCGTACTGTCGCTATCCGAACTCGACCGGCTTGCTCGGAAGATGGCTGTCTATCTCCAGCGCCTTGGTATTTCCGCCGGGGATCGGATCGGCATCGTGGCCAGGAACCGGCTCGAATGGCTGCTGCTCGACTTGGCCGCGCTGAAGCTTAAGGCAGTCACCGCCGCTTTCGAGGCGGGGAAATTCCCGGCGGCGGCCGCACTCGCCGAGCGATACGCGCTGCGCATCGTCTTCAGCGATGAAGCGTCGGACGCATCTTGCATTCTGCCGATGGACAACCTGCTTGCCACGCTGGAAGCGCTGCCGGAGGATCTCGACCTCCCTCCCGTCGCCTTTGCGCCTAGTGACGTGACGACGATCAAATTCACGTCTGGGAGCACTGGTGAGCCTAAGGGCTTGGCGGCCACGGTCGGCAGCATCGACAGCTCGATTACTGCGACACAGGCGCTGTTCAATCATTCGTCTGAAGACAAGATTTTTGTTTTCTTGCCGCTGTCGCTGCTGCAGCAGCGCTATTGGGTCTATTCCGCGCTCGTCTACGGGCATGATGTCGTGCTGTCGACTTACGAATTGGCGTACTACGCGCTGTCGCGCGAGGCGCCGACGGTCGTGATGGGTGTTCCCGCCTTCTTCGAGACGCTGCGCAAAGCGATCGCAGCGCGGGTCGAGAGCGACGATCCGGCGGCGCTCCGCCGCGCCGCAGTCGAGGCCATGGGATCTCGGATCCGTTATCTCTGGACCGGCTCTGCGCCGGCCAGCCCGGACATGTTGCGCTTCTTCGAGGATTGCGGCACGCCGATCTTTGAAGGCTATGGCATGAACGAGACCTGCATCGTCACCAAGAATGCGCCAGGTGCCCATCGACGCGGCAGCGTCGGCAAACCGATCGACGGCAAACGTGTCTCGATCGATGAAGAGGGCATTGTCGTCGTGCACAGCGCTTTCCCGGTGAATACGAGCTACCTGTTCTGCGCGCCTGGTGACTCGGAGCGCATCTTCCAGCCGGACGGCTCGGTGCGCACCGGCGATCTCGGCCGCTTCGACGAGGACGGGTTTCTCTACATTCTGGGCCGAGCCGACGATATCGTCGTGCTCACCAATGGGCGCAACGTCCTGGTCCGGCCGATCGAGGAAAAGCTTCGGACCTGTCCCGAGGTCGAGAACTGCATCGTTCTCGGTTCAGGAGAGGATCGCCTTTCGGCGATCCTTTGCGCGCCGCACGGCGAGGCGGCGCGCGACGTCATCAAGCGTCATATTGCCGATCTCAACGACACGAGCCGGCCGGATGAGCGGATCGGCACGTTCCTCATCGTGGACGAGCCGTTTAGCATCGAAAACGGGCTGCTGACCTCGCAATACAAACCAAAGCGCAGGGCCATTCTGGCTCGATTTGCGAATGAAATCACCCAAGCGTCAAGGGGCTTGATATGAGCAATCTTCAGTCCACCGTCAAAAGAAATCTCGCAGAACTACTTGATGTCGACGTCGATCGGATCGCCCTCGATGCAAATCTTTCCGATGGATACGGGCTGACGTCGCTCAATCTGGTGCTGCTCATGACGTCGCTCTGCGAGGAGACGGGCATCCCCGTTTTCAGCTTTACCGACAAGGACATCGCCAGCCTCAGGACCCCGCGCGATGTTGTCACCCTGTTCGCAACTGCCGGCCGCCAGGAGGCTTGACATGGCTTGGAAGGACCTCGCCGAGGTGCGGCTTGAAAACGATTATGCGCGGCTGCGGCCAATCGCTTTCACCGATCGTGCGTCGCTCGCCGAAATCGCTTTCGATGCCGATATCTGGCGTTATTTCGTGCAGCGGATCGATGCGGACGTAGATCTTGACCGCTTCATCCAGCAAGCGGTCGAAGACACCGCTGCCACCCGCCGGGTCGTCTTTGCCGTCATCGACAAGGCGACGGGCTCGATGGCCGGCAGCATGGCCTACGGCAATTTGGCTGAGGCCGACCGGCGCCTCGAAATTGGCTGGTCGTGGCTCGGCCGCGCCTATCGAGGGAAGCGGCTCAATCGTTGGGCGAAATTTCTGCTGCTGCAGTACGCCTTCGAACGGCTGGACTGCGAACGCGTCGAGTTCAAGACTGACGTGCTCAATCTCCAGGCGCGCAAGGGCTTGCAGAATATCGGTGCGACCGAGGAGCGGGTGCTGCGGAGCTTCAACTACATGCCGGACGGGCGTCGCCGCGATGCGATCTATTACAGCATCCTGCGCCACGAATGGCCGATCGTTCGGTCCGGCCTGCTCAAAGAAGCGAAACTGACCAGGGCAGCCAGCGAACTGGTTGGTGCGGGGCAGTGAAGCCGCTGTGCCTCGAGGGCCTGCCGCGCGAGCTCGGACGCGCCCATGGAGTGGCGCTCCGGCAGCAGATCCGCACCTTTCTCGATGACGATCTGGCGCGGCTCAATCGCGTCTTGCCGCGGCAGATCAGCCTCACGACACTGGAGCCGGAGATTGCGGCCTATCGCCGCGAGATCGCCGCGGCGATGCCGTCGCTTGCCGAAGAAATCGAGGGCTTGGCCGAAGGCGCCGAGATCGCGCCGGACGAAGCGATGTTGCTGCAGATACGCCGCGAGGTGATGGGCTATTCGCGGTTTCATACGGCAGGCGACTGCACGACACTGTGCCGGCGTGGCGAAGACGGCCCCGTGCTTGCCCAGACGATCGACCTCAATGGCAATCTGGACGACCAGATAGTCATTCTCCGGATTGCTCATCGGTCGAGTCCGCGGCGGGTCTTGCTGCTGAGTTTCACGGGACTGCTCGGGTATCTCGGCCTCAACAGCGAGGGTTTGGCGATCGGGCTCAACCTTGTGCTCGGCGGTACATGGCGCCCCGGCATCCCACCCTATCTTGCTATCCGCCATTTGCTCGACAGCAGCAGCGATATCGATTCATGCCTGGATTGGTTGTCGAGGGTGCGGCTCGCCAGTTCGCGTTCGCTCCTGCTATGCGATGCACACCGCAGCGTTACCGTCGAACTCTGCGACGGGAAGCTTTCCGTCCGAGCCGGTACCACTCTTGTGCACACCAATCATTTCCTGTCGGAAGACTTTGTCGCAATGGACCAGATGAACCCATTCTCGCGCAATTCCTCGGTGCGCCGGCTGGAAGCGTGTGTCGCGCAGCTTGATCGTCCGGGCAGTCACGGAGGCCCGGAGGACTACATGGCCCTTTTATGCCAGGAGCCGATCTGCGTGCCCGACACCGGCAATATATGCCGCGAGAAGACCGTCGGCGCCGTGGTCATGTTGCCAAAGGATGGCATACTCCATATCCGGCGCGGCAATCCCGCGCTGGCTCGAACCGAAAAATTCTGTCTGGCCGTGTGAGATGGCCCGTCACCCCGCCGTTTCAGCCGGCCCAGGCCCAAATTCAACTCTTGCGCAGCAATGCACCGAAGCGGGCACCGGATACGCTCGATCCCAGTGCCAGCAGCTCGCCCGACGCCACCGAACCGCTTGCCGCCAAGTCGATCATATTGATCAGTGGATCGCAGGAGAAGACGTGGCCGATACGTGGAATATTGTCGAGATGGAGCTGGTCGCGGCGGAAGCCAGCCTGCTGCTCCTTCATGATCACGATCGGCTTCCACAGATTGTTGTGCGCGAGGCGCTTGATGTCGCGGAGGCCAACCTCCGCCAGCGCGAACAGTTCGGCATTCGCCCGCCGCGTCAGGTCGGCCGAGATTTCGGCGTTTGGCCTCATCATTCGGGCATCAACCGCCGCGGCTGTGCCAAGCAGTTGGAATTCGCCACTTTGTCCGGCGCTGACGATGCAGCTTGCCGCTCCATCGCTGAACACCGCGAAAGGGCGCAGCCTTTCATCATGCGCGCCGATTGTATCTCCGGCCGCCACCAGGATCGCCTGGTGCCGCCCGCTGCGGACCAGCGTCTCGGCCAGGCCAACAGCGGATGTGAGGGTCGCGCAGCGATTCAGGGTAACGCCGTACGGTATGGCTTGGTGCAGGCCCAGAGTCTCGAGCAGCCGGCCGATGAAATCGGCATGTCGGTCGACATCGGTCGGAAAGTGCGTTGCGCACAGGATGACTGCATCGACCGATGGCTGACGGGCGCCAAAATCCGCCAAGCTCCGGCGCGCCGTTTCGGCCAGCAGCTCGACCGTCGGCCTGGCCGTAACGCGAAAACGATCCCAGCCCCACAAACCCGGGTCGTCGATCATTTGGTTTCGCGCGAGCCACGTGGCCAGACCGGGAATCTCCGTCACACGCCGCTCTTCTTCCCCGAGGAAATAGTGACAGCCGTGAAGATACAATTTCTGGTTTTCCATGCCGCGTCGATCCGCCGGTTGGTGTTATAGGAGTCACCATAGCGAGGTTGTGAAATGAAAGGCCTACCATCAACCGGTATATCATCCAAATCGGATGCGGCCTTGAATGATGTTCAAGGCGCCGCCATACATCGCTTCCTTGGTGGCATGATCGGTCTGTTCCATTTCGATCCGGCGGCTCGACCGTTGGCCGATGCCGCATTGGCCGCGGAGCCGGCCGAGATCGCCGCACTCCTGTTGAAAGATTGCGAAAGTGAGGCGATGCTACTGGCCGCCAAGCAGATTCTGGATGCCACGCTGAGTGTCGCGGAGTGGGACGATGGAGCGCTGGAAGCAATGGCGCAGGCGCCCGTCCTCCGCGGCGGCCGCGTAGATCGGGAACGGCTGTGGCACTGGCTCGAAGAGCACCGTATCGCCACCACGGCGGCGCTCGACGGCGTGGTCGCCTTAGGAACGGCTGCGAAACACTCTCTTCTTCGTGGGCGGGCTGCGCTGTCGTTACTCGGCGATTGCTGGCTCGACACCGTGTCGCAACCCGCGACCCAGCCTGCCGCCATCGTCAACATCCTGTTCGGCCAAAGATGGCTGCTTCTTGGCGAGGGCTGCCCAGCCCGGTCATGTGTCGCTTTGCGCCGTCGGTCCCTCGAAGAGGCCGGCATTTTCCTGCCGTCGATCTCCGATGCGGGCTTCTTCCGCGCGGCCGCGACGGAGCCGATGACGTCACTGCAGGCCGCTTTCTTGCTGTCGCTGTCTCGCTACCCGGCGACCTACCTCCCCGAGTTGGTCGGAATCCACGCTGCCTACCACGCCCTGGGGATCGATGACCGCGTGGCGGGGCTAGCCCCCTTCGTGTCACCCGAAACGGCATGGGAGGCCCTCGACACCTATGTCGACGGGCTGCAAGATGACCCGGCGGGTGAAGCCTTGTCCCGCCGCCTCGTCGATGCGATGCGTGTCTTTGTCGGCCTCGAAAGGCGACAGGTGACGATGCTGGCGGAACTGGCCGGGCAATCGACGGACCGCTCCCTTGATCTGCAGGTCGCCGAGATCATCCGGCGCCACGCGCCGTTTGCCGGGAAACAGCATGGGCGCGTCCGGATCGGCGGAAAGCTGCTCTCCGAGAGTTTTGCTGAAACCAGTTTGGATCTCGCCGTCTTCCTGCGGGATTTCAAGCGCTCCAGCTATCTGCGAGCCGATGCGAAAGGAAGTTGCCGCTTCGTCGACGCCATCAAATTCGGCGGGCCGATGTTCGGCATATTTTCCGAACAGGAAGCGTGCGTCCTCAAATCGTGGTTCCAGCGAGCGGCTCAAACGATCGACGAGCCGATAATCCTGGTACCGGAAGGGCATGACGAATCGGTCACGCGATTGTGGCTCGCCAGCATCCGGAATCGCCCACCCCGCGACACTGTGTTCGAATCTGCCCCAGATCTCGATGACAGGACGCTGTTCTACCGGCTGGTCAATATAGAAAATTTCGCGAACACATTATCGGTTGCGCTGGAGCGCGCACGCGTGGGGTTGGCTCGGGCGGAGGTCCTTTTCAACAACGAGGCCACGGGGCGATATACAGACGCTCGCTTTTTCGAGTATTCCCCCGAGGCCCTGGAAGCTCGGGTCGAGTCGATCTATTGGCACAAGCTCGTCGAACCCTATGCGCCACTCAACGACATTCCGCCTCGTGACGAAGTTGTGTTCGGTCAGAAATACTTTGCGCTGGGCAACCTGATCGATGGCTGCTGGGCATTTCGAAGCAGCGGCACGGGCCGCTTCGAGCGAGCCGCAGATGCGACTTTGTTCAGCATCTATGCCGATGAGATGGGCTTGGGTGATATTCAGAAGAACCACATCACGCTGATCTATGGGGTCCTGAGGAGCCTGGAGATCGACCTGCCGCATATCCGTGACGAAGCGTTCATCGATCAGGACGAAATCCCCGACAACTTCTATACTTTTCCATTGAACCAGCTGTCACTCGGCCTATTTCCGAACCGCTTTCACCCTGAGATTCTCGGCTACAATCTGGGCGTCGAAATGTTTGGCCTCGGCGAGGTGCGGCTGCATGAGATCCAAAAGCTGAAGCACTGGGGCTTCGACCACATTTACGAGGATGTGCACCTCTCCATCGACAACCTCTCCGCCGGACATTCACGGCAAGCGGTGACGATCATCCAGGCGCATCTCGACGAAACGGAGCGGCGATACGGCACCGCTGCAGTCGCCGCCGAATGGCGCCGCATTTGGAATGGCTATGCTGCGTTTTCCTATTTCATGGAAGGTGGGACGCTGGAATCGCCCCACTCTGTCATGATCGACGATGATGCGATCGGCGATCATTGTGCTTTGACGCTCTGACCGTTCGGCGAGCCGGTGCCAGCGGATGACCGGATCCTGGCGGGCGGTGCCGCCACGAGGCCACCGCTTTGCCTTCGGGAGAGTTTTGCAACACCGGGTCGAAGGGGCCGCCGTGAAAATATTCGACACCTCGGTTCTTAGACTGCCGCTCTACGAGGAACGGCATCGGCAACTCGCGAGGCGAATTGAAAGCTGGGCTGACGAGATCTCGCCAGAACTTGGCGAGATCGAAGGTCGCTCGCCCGCCGAGATGGGCCGTCATCTAACGGCCCTGTTCGGGCGAACCGGCTGGTACGCGGCCGTCGGCGGCGCCGATGCGGCCCCTGATTTCCGCAGTATCTGCTTGATTCGCGAGGGCTTCTCGTTCATCCATGATTTGTGCGATTTCGCCTTCTCGATTCAGGCCCTGGCCGCTGCGCCGCTGGTCCGGTACGGTTCTACGGAACAGCGCGCGACTCTGCTCCCGGACATACTGGCAGGGCGGTCGATCGGGTGTCTGGCCTTATCCGAACCCGACGTCGGCTCGGACATTGCCAACGTTTCGCTGCGTGCCGAACGTCGTTGCGAGTCCTATGCCCTGAACGGGACGAAAACCTGGATTTCCAACGCCGACATTGCCGATTTCGCGATTGTCCTGGCCCGAACGGCTGACCAGTCGGGGCCACTGGGGCTCAGCTTGTTTTTCGTGCGCGCTCAATCGCCTGGGATGCGTGTCGCGGAGACGATTGAGGCGATGGCGCGGCGCTCCTTTGGCAGCCTGAGCTTTGACGAGTGCATCGTGCCGGCGGCCCAAATGATCGGAAAGCCGGGACTCGGCTTCCAAATCGCGGGCGAAATCCTTGAGCAGTATCGGATGACGGTTGGCGCTGCCGCGACCGGTTTCGCCCGCCGGGCGCGGAGCGCAGCGCTAAAATGGGCTCGCTCTAGACGCCTCTCGACCGGCACGGTCTGGGACATGCAATTGACTAAATCGAAGCTCGCCGACAGCGAGGTGGCGCTGACCGCCAACGCATTGCTCATCGCCCAGGCGGCGTGGGAAATTGACCAGCAGATCCGTGGCTTTGGAAAGCACTCCAGCATCGCGAAACTGTTTGCGACTGAACATGCACAGCGGATCATCGATGATGCAGTACAGATCTTCGGCGCCGCGGGAATCGTGAAGGATGCCGTGCCCGAACGTCTCTATCGGCAGATCCGATCGCTGCGCATCTACGAAGGAACCTCGGAGATTCAGCGCCTGATCATCGCAAGCTATCTCCAGCATCCTGACATCGGATAGGCCTCCCGCGTGAAGGGCGGCAGGCAGACTCGACGGCGTGACCGCGGGGCTCTACGGGCAGGGATCTCGGGGCCAACAACTCCCAACCGGTCACAACTCACTGCGTGAGGAGCGCGGTCCGAGAAGAAACCGGTTGACCGCATCGGCAAATTCGTCTGGATCTTCGACCATCACCGCGTGGCCGGCACGAGAAACTTCGCACAGCTGGCCATTTTTCAACAAGCGTATGATATCTAGTGCTTCTTTTTTGCAAAGGACCGCAGATCCTCGGCCTCTTATCAATAATGTTCGGCATAAGATCTTAGAAAAAATAGCCCGAACATCATCCGTTCGCGCCGATCCTGTGCTTATTAGTTGCTGAATCCTCTGATCGACTTTGAGTACAAATCTTCCATCGGCGGTCTCGCGCAGAGCGTTGTCTACGATGTGACGAAGCATTCGTGGATGAGTCAGCGGTCGCTTGGCCGATATCCAGGCGGCGTACTCGGCGAGCGAGTTGTAGCCATCGCATTGCTCGTGGAACTGCGAGAGAATATTTTCGCAAACGTCCGGTTCGGTGCTCAAAGAGAAATCTACAAGAACCAAGTCTGTTACAAGGTGAGGGACGGCTGCAGCAACTTGAAGCGCCACGGCCGCACCAAGGGAATGCCCTACAAGAGAAACATTACCAAGTTTGTATTTCTGAATAAGATCGAGAACGTCTGTGGAATAGGGGCCAACGCCATAATTTCCTGTTGGATCTTCATCGGAATCTCCGTGCCCCCTGAAATCGATGATTATGGCACGGTATTTTTTCGGCAAGCGAGGTGCAAAGTCGTACCATACATAGCCACCTTCGCCGAAGCCATGAAGGAGTATGCAAGTCGCGTCTCCACGACCACACTGCTCTATGCGGAAAGAGAATTGGTCTGCCCCGGGCGCCGGCGTGTGCAACAGGTCCGGCACTTTCATAGATAGCACCTTATCGTTCGTTAGATGAAGGGCAGCTCCGATCCAGTGTCTAAATCTGCAACGATATCGTCATCACCCCATAAGATGGATGGCTCTATGCGCTCGATCACGGGGGGCCAAGCGTTTAAAAAGACAACCAAGAGTTCTAGCAAAAGTAGCAAAATTATCTATATACCGATAGTGGGTTGAGGGTCTCAATAGCGCAGCCACCTGATCGAGCTCCATGAAGCCTCGCTTGTGATGGTCGAGGCGAACGACGCCTGATCGCACGATCGGGCCGACGGCCTGGCGAGCGTTCATTGAATCCACCGGGAGCGCCATCGAACCTCCAAGGTGGAATACAGAGCGACGATCAAGAGGTTCGGTAGCCACGAGGTAAACGCCGGGATCGGAGACGTGCTGGAATAGCTGGCGTACCCCAACGCATAGCCGATCGGAATCTGCAGGCGAAGGACAACGGCTCATCGGGAGATGTATCCTGTCTGCATCCGTCTCGCACCTTGCCGCTGCTATTGGTTAAACCGTGGTCTTGCCACTGGGATTTCCCGGGGAGGGAAACGAGCGTCTCGCGCCGCCAACTCGGTGGCCAGCCATATCACAAACAAAGCCTGTGACCTTTAGCCCCGAGAGGGTCGGGTGGCACTCACCCCTCACCCTCTAGAAGATCGCGTATGCGTGCAGCGATCCGCCGCGCGTCCTTCGGCCTAAGATTGGGCTTCACACTATCGAGTATGCCCAACACTGCCTGAGCCTCCTCTGCATAAGATGTCGCGACTTGGCGATCTGCCAGGCTCAAAGACTGATCGGCCGCGCGGGCCTGATTGGCTGCAAGCACCTCAAGCGCTTGCGACCGTAGGGCTGTGATGTGCCGCTCGAAAATGTGCATTCCGTTGGCCCGGTTTAACCTGGTGGGTACGAGTCGCGCCCATATACCCACTCGCTTCTGAATCTATTGTCGTGGCTTTGGACCAGAACCTGCGCGTCGTTTCCTGCCTGCCCCTGCTCGTGGGCGTTCTTCACTGCGACACCGATGGCCTCTTGCTCAGTGGCATAGGGGCCGGAGTACACATCCTTGAGCGAAACCGCCCATTGGCCCCTGTAGCGCGTGACGAAGTATTGAACGCCAGCCATAAAGCCTTTCTCCGGCATCGCCTCTATGATCGTTGGTCCGGATGATCTTTGCAAACCTGACGCGGTCGTCTCAACTACCGGAGTTGGTGGCCGCCTCGTAGCGTCGCTAACGCGCGGGGTGGGCGCATTCAAGTCGACGATCTCGTTACCTGGGTGTCTCACCGGCCCGCACGTTAATCTTGACCTTGCCCCCTGGACTTAATCCAGATTGAAGTTCGCTCTGGCCATATGAGGACCAGAGCATGAAGCGCAGCCGCTTTACGGAAGAGATGGGGTATTCGGTCCCGATCGCCTGACCTATTTGCTGCGCGGCACGTTTTGACTGACGATCATGGACCAACTCTATCCGAAGGAGAAGCGTCATGATCTACGTCGGCCTCGATGTTTC
>NZ_JADYVZ010000033.1:0-29102 GCF_020194195.1 Bradyrhizobium sp. BRP19
TCAAGCGCATCGTGGTGAAGCCGGGCGGGCGGCTGTCGCTGCAAAAGCACCATCATCGTGCCGAGCACTGGATCGTGGTCCGCGGCACGGCGCAGGTCACCGTCAACGAGACCGTGAAGACGGTGCACGAGAACGAGTCGATCTACATCCCGATGGGCGCCGTCCACCGGATGGAGAACCCCGGCAAGATCCAGCTGGAGCTGATCGAGGTCCAGACTGGAAGCTATCTGGGGGAAGACGACATCATCCGGATTGAAGACGACTATCAAAGGTCTTGAGGAGTTCAACGAAGGATTGCTGCTGGTGAACGGCCAAGCTACCTCAACTAACCGCTGGTCGTGCTGAAACACACACTCAGTTCTGGGGCTGCCCTAAAAGGCGGTGATTTTCTCTCGTCCATCGTTGTGGATCCGCTTAGAATCCGGCGGACGAGTTTGGGCCATTGAACAGCTGTGCTTCAGCAATTGCGCTTCCCACTGCCGGCTGCGCGTTCTGAGCAGCGTAAGATTCGGCAGTAGCTTGCAAGTCATGCACGATGCCGCCACGCCGATGCGGTGGAGCGAGGTTCCTGCTACCTTCTGACGATAGGTGTTTAGGAGCCGGTGTCTTAGTACCCGGTCACGTTGCTCCGCCAGATGCCGACGGAAATTCGTTTTCGACGCGCAGTCGTTGTTCGGTCCGAGCAAGAAGGAAGGCTGCTTGTTACGGGTGGTGGCGTGGTGTCTGGGCTACCGCCGAGGAGATGGTTCAATTTTGTGCATTGAGCGCCTACTATATCGCGTGGCCTCTTCGGGGACCGGATGCATACTATCCGAGTTGAAGATGCTTTCTTGACGCCGACGTCGGGTCTCACACTGCGTCGATTTAATCGCTTAATGCCGTTAATTGATCACGGGCGCGCATAGTCAGTCAGAATTATTTAGGTGTTGATTGACAGAAGAGAGGTTTGAAGTGCTAGACGCGCTTCGCGGCTTCGTCGCCATTGGCGTCCTGTTTTTTCATCTTTCAATCGTCGGTGCGCCGCAGTTGGCACCTCATGGCTATCTGGCGGTGGATTTCTTCTTCATGCTTAGCGGGTTCGTGCCTTCGCACTCGTATGCGATGCGTCTTCAGTCTCGCAGGCTAACAGTCGCCAAGTTCCTGCAAATTCGCATGAAGAGGTTATTACCGCTTAGTTTTGTTGGGGCTCTTGTTGGGAACAGGGTATTTCTTACTCCGATTGGCGCTTCAGAAACATTCGCAATACGCACTCTTTGACATCCTCGGCGGGACGGCCTTCAACGCGGCTTTGCTGCCTAAGCCTTGGGTAAGTCAGGCTCCCACAGACACGACATTCCCCACCAACACCCCGATGTGTTGTTGTCATTTGAAATCGCCGTCAATGTACTTTGGGCGGCGCTGATATTGCTGGTAGATAGGAAGTGCGCCTGGGTGATCACCGCCGTCACTGGTGGACTCCTTGCCCTAACGATCCTCAAATACGGTACCGCCGATCTCGGGGCTACGTGGACTACTTTTTTCGGAGGTGCTGTTCGCACCCTGTTCGGCTTCTTTACCGGCGTTCTGGTTTGGCATTACCGCCCCAAACCTGTCCTGCCCGCACTTCTACTTTGGCCAATGATCCTTCTGCTCGCGACCATCCTTTGCCTTCCGATCCGAAGCTCTGTGTTCGATGCTGTTTCGATCGTCCTTATCTTTCCACTCCTGTTGTATCTGTCCGTCGCTTGCCATCTCCAACAAAAGCAGCGTCTTCTTAGTGTGCTAGGCCGCCTTTCGTATGCACTCTACATCGTTCACGTTCCAATCCTTATGACGACGGTCGGTCTGCTAAAGGCAACTCATTAGGAAGCAGCCTCTTGTTACCTCTTTGCACTAGTACCAATTTGCATTCTGCTGGCGATCGGTCTGGGCAGGTACTACGATTTCCCCCATTACATTGGTTCTTGCAAAGCAAAAGCTCGGGTCTCTGTAGCTTCGGAGCCTGCCATCGCCGCCGGGCCACCTAAAAGTGCGCGTCACAGTTTAGGCACTCGCTGCACAAACCTAAACCAAGCTTCTCTGAGAGTCTTTGTCTCGAAAACCGAGTGAGGTGCGCTTGCGCCGAGCAGGCAGCACCAGGAGCTTCTGGTCGCGAAGCATCTTATTTGCTGGTCGCGCTTCCAGAAATGCGCTTCAATAATCCAATACATGCCGGGTCACTGGATGATCGCTGATGACGAACAGCCTTGACGAGGCGCGGTACGATGCAGTGGTGTTGGGCGCTGGAATCAGCGGCCTTGTGGCGACATCGATCTTGCTGCGCGACGGCGCGAGGAACGTCCTTGTCGTCGACGAGTACGCCTGGAGCGGTGGAAACCACATTGATTGCAAGGTCGGCGACTACACCTTCGATGTCGGCAGCTACATCTTTCAGGACGATTCGCCGTTATTGGCGCACTTTCCCGAGTTGTTACCGCTCTATATTCAAATCTACCCGTCGTGGGGGCGTCTCACTCCGCAAGGCGTAGTAAGTCACTATCCGCTATCCATTAAGGACGATCTGCTTTCAGCCGGTCCGTTGGAATGGCTTTGGATGGTGAGCTCGATCATCTTTGCCCGAACCTTCCGCCGAAGGATCCGAAGTGCCAAGGACTTTGCAACCTTTTGGATTGGAAGGCGGTTACTGGAGCGCACAGGGCTCGGCTATTATTTGAGCCGATTCTACGGATTTCCTGCCGATCAGGTCGACGTCAAGTTTGCAGAGAAAAGGATGCTTTGGATTAAGGAGCATGCGACGCTGCGAAACCTTGTTGGGCGGGCCTTTCGTCGTGCCCCCAATGAGGCTCCTAATCAACAACTCGTTCGACCGCGGGAGGGCTTCGGATTCCTGTATCGCAAGGCAATGGAGCGGCTCGAAGGTCAAGGCGCGGGCTTTGTGCTGGGGACCAAGATAGCTCGCGTTCAAAGGCAGAACGGCGAGTTTTCGATTGTCCTGGCGAACGACCGTGCGATCGTCGGCCGTCGCCTGGTCTCGACCATTCCCCTAGCACGCATCCAAGATCTCTGCGGACTGCAAACGCGTCGAGAGCTGAAAACTGTGACGTTGCTGACGTTGTTCTATAGCTTTTCCGGTGAGAGAGGCTTCAAGCAACCGATCCTGTATAATTTTTCAAGCGAAGGGGCGTGGAAGCGCCTCACGATTCATTCCGATTTCTACGGCAGGTGCCACGGCCGAGAATTCTTCTCCGTCGAAGTCAATGCTGAGCACGTGGCGCACGACATTAGTACGGCAGATAGCAACTTTAGAACTCACACCTGCGACAACAGACTGTTTTTGGGCGACCTTCGGCTTGAGGGCGCGCATATGCTTGACAATGCCTACCCGATCTACACCGAGCAGGCCGACGAACACGCGGCAAGCACGGTGGCTGCACTGCGCAAGTTAGGCGTCGAATCGATTGGACGGCAAGGCAGATTTGACTATCAACCGACCGCTCGCGACTCCACCTTAAAAGCCGAAGCGGCGCTTCGTTCGGATCAGCCTCGGTCAAACCTGGTGTAGATCAGATGCGAGCGCGCCCTCGACTTCATCAGGTAGGTTGCAACACTTTGTACAGGGCCTGTTGAAGACGCGGTCAACGGGTGCTCGGGCAACAAAGGAGCCTTCGAAGCGGAAATTGGGCGTCACTCAGTGGCGGTCGAGCAGGGTGGGGGTGCGGGCGGCGGGCTCATGCGCCATCTTCCTGACCGCGCCAATGAGGCCGCGCAAGCGACCGCAGTTCGTGCAAAAAACTGGCGTGTCATCGAGGGCTCCGTCAGCACACTGAAACGTAACCGCCAGGGTCGCGCAGTTCGAGCAAACGGATTCGAAAGCTGTGGCCTGGGTCGAGCTCGCTCTCATCATCATCCCTCAATGGTTCGATCGATCTCGCAACTCGAGAGTGTCGCAACGGCCTAAAGTCGGATCCCAATCGAGCGGTGATCAAATCTTCGGTTCAAATGGTTTTCTGTGCTCGCAGAGGTACCAGGCCTCCTGTCTTCAGAGATGTCCGGTCGGGACGGCGAGTCGACTTTTAATATGCTGCATCCTCGAATAGAGCCGGGATGGTAGCCAGCATGATCTTGGTGTCGAGTACCATGGACCAATTGCGCGCGTAGAATGCATCGCAGGCAACGCGCCGGCGGTAAGTGGTTGTGCTGCGACCGCTCACTTGCCAAAGGCCGGTAATTCCAGGACGGCAGGCGAGGTAGGCGTCGACCTTGTACGCGTACCGCGCCAGTTCTTCTTCGGTGACCGGCCGAGGTCCGACGATGCTCATGTCACCGCGAATGACATTGAACAACTGAGGCAATTCGTCGAGGCTGGAGCGACGCAGCGCTGCGCCCAACAGCGTGACGCGAGGGTCTGCGCGTAACTTGCGAGTGGCCTTCCACTCGGCGGCGGCCGCAGGATCCGACTCCAACAACCGTTGCAGCCGCTCCGCTGCGTCAGGGGCCATGGTACGGAACTTCAGACAGTCGAAGGTCTGACCATTATAGCCAACCCGTCTATGACGAAACAGCACCGGTCCTGGCGAGAACAAAATCAACGCCGAGCAACAGAGCAACAGCAAAGGAGAAAGCAGCAGAATGCCAAAAGCCGCCAATACGAGATCAACCGATCTCTTTACGACTGTACCCACGGGACGCGGTGCTACGTGGGCGGGAGAACGTCTCTTTGCGGAAATGAAAGGCAACTCGCCGCGTGTATCGACCACATTGGCCATTGCGGGAACTCCATAAAACAAAACCTAAAAAGCCTTCGAACTCGTCCCCTCTTTTCTTGCGGTCCCATCGCCCCCAATGCGAGCACATTAAATTCTGACGCGGTGCAAAATTAATACAAGTTTAAAGTTTCGGCAAAGGCAGCGGATTTTTTCAGCGTTGTATCAATTGGGCTCGTGATGACTTGCGATTTGAAAAAGGCGGTAGCAGCGCCGTTACCTTCCTTCAGTTTTGATAATAGGAATAGCGCCGATCAGAATAACCCTCAAAGCGACGCATAAACGCTTCGTCGGTTTTGTTGAGTACGGTGCCAAGCAATCGCTCCGAAACAAGCGGCGATGACTGGATTGCCTTGAGGACCTCGTTGGTGGACGTGCCCCATTCGACCACCATCACAAAGGCGTCAAACAGGCTTGCGACCGCTCTGACGTCAGCTATCGGCAAGATCGGCGGCAAATCGCAAATGATGTAGTCGTAGTCCTCGCGAGCTCGCTCCAGTCCCAGCCTGACCGGTGGCGCACAAAGCACATCCGAGCTGTTCGAGGGCGGTGCCCCAGATGGCGACGGGACGACATCGAAGTTGAAATTGAGGTCGTTGATGATCACGTCTTTGAGACGCAACCGATCGACTACCATCCGTTGCAGCCCCAACCGGCGCTCGTAGCCAAGCATTTTGGATAAGGCCGGCTTACGCAAATCCGAATCAATCAGAAGCGTGCGGGCTCCGCTTCTCGCAAGAAATGCGGCAAGCGCCGCGGTGGCGGTTGACTTCCCTTCACCGGGAAGCGCCGACGTGATGCCGATCACTTTTGGCTTCGCCGGATGCAGGTCGATAGCGACCTTGATGTAACGCAACGCCTCGGCCGTAGCCGAAAAAGGAGCGGCTTTGTTGATCTGCTGGAAGGCGCTGGCGTGACCGCCGCGCCATCGCGTCCGCAGCTTTGAAACAGCTGGGAAAGCGGCCAGGCAGGGCGTGCTCAACAGCTTCTCGAGCTGGTCACGTGTGTGGACCCTTCGGTACATGAATTGCTCTCGGGCTATTGCTGCGAGCGTGCCCAGGCCGAGCCCGCACATCGCTGCGAAAGCCAAGGCGATGGCGAGCTTGGGCGAGCTTGGCTTTGTAGGTGCCGACGCTTCCGTCACCACGCGGGCCTCGGTCGACGGAAACGACTGCTGTTGCACCGACTGGGTGAATCGAGACAGGAAAGCCTCGTAGATGCCACGATAGGTGTTTGCACCCGTTTCCAGCTCCCGCAGGTGAACCTGAGCTTGCCGCGTTGCCCCGGATTGCTGGAAGATCTCGATCATTCGCGTATCGATCGCCTCTTCCTGCGACTTCGCAATCTGGAGTTCGCTCTTATAGCTCTCCGCGATACGAGAGATTTCATCCCACATCGACCGTTGCAGCGCTGCCATTTCGGATCGCAGATTCCTGGCGGCCTCATGCTCGGCCCCATAGCGCGCGCTCCATTCGGCTTGCTTGTTTTGGTTCTCCAGGTATTTCTGACGTAGCTTGGTAATCACCGGACTGTTAAGCGCATCGGTGACAACCGGATCTGGGATCGTGAAGTTCTCCTTCTCAGGTCGTTGTTCGAGAATGCGTTGTATACGCTCGAGCTTGGCGCGAGCTTGGCTGGTGTCGGCGCGAGCTTTGGCCAGTGCTACGCCGAGCTGATCGAGCTCAACCTCGCTCGCCAATTTGCCTTCGACGCCAATGATAATGCCGTTTTCGGCCTTGAAGTCCTGCACGGCTTTGTAGGCATTGCTGGCCTGCTGGCGGAGTTCGCTGATCCGCTGTTCCAGCCAAACGCTGGCGCGTCGGGTAGCCTCGTACTTTGCCTGCAGCCGGTATTCGATATAGGCATCGGCGAAAGCATTGGCGATCCGTGCAGCCTTGTCCGGGTCAAGCGAGGTATAGGCGATCTGCTCGACGTAGCTGCGGCCCAAACGGGTGACGCGCAGATTGTCCTTGAGAACGCCAAGCGCGCGTCGCTCCAGCTCGGCAGACGAAGGCCTTTCTTCGGACGGTTTCGTTAGCCGCAACCATCGGGCCAAGCGGCTTGTGATTGCATTGCCCGAGGCGACGAACTCTGGATCATCCGTGAGACGCAACTTGTTTATGACCGCTTTGCCGACCTTTTCTGACCTAGTGGTCTCGATCTCACTCTCCACAACAGCGTCGTCTACGCCTTGATGTTCCTGGGAATTCTCACTTCGTGGCGAAGTGATTCCCTTGGTATCAACGAACATGTCAGCCTGCGCCGTGAACTTGCGAGGCGCCATCCCGACGTAGAGCGAGCCAAGCGCCAACGAGGCGGCCGTCATGAAGGCAATAAGACGCCATTCGCGACGTAAGAAGTCGCGTAGCAGAAGCAGAGATCTTGCCTGATCAGGGGCGGCTTCTGTCGCCGTCGCATAGGGCCGAAATTCGCCGGCGATGTTCATTCCACGCCCTCAACTCAACTCGTTTTATGAACGCGTACAGTCCAAAAGGAGCGGCTCGCATCTGCTCGCACAAACAAGAACTGGCATTTAAACAAAAAGCAGTATCGCCCATTAAATTGATGTTACAGAGCCCAAATGCCATGCAGGCTGTGCTCAAGAAACAGTCAATTGAGGGTTGAGATCATGCCGAGCGCTTCCTTGCTTTGCTGTCTCCGATCTGGCGCGTTGGGCGAAAAGGGAATCGATATGCGAACGCATTTTGCGGATGAATGGCTCGCGGCCAAACTGCTGGGCGTGAGCAACGATAGCCTCGGGCTCAAAGGTCATCCGCTCGAATCGGGCAATGCTATTGCTGATGGCATCAATGGTCTGCTCGTCGAAGAAGAGACCAGTCAGGTCGTTTGCGACTGTTTCGGTAGCGCCCCCCCGCCCGAAAGCGATCACCGGACGTCCGCTCGCCATGGCCTCTACCGGGACCATGCCGAAGTCTTCTTCTCCCGGGAAGATGAGCGCGCGACAGCGCGCGTAATGGTGCTTGAGTGCCTCGAACGGCTGCGGTCCGAGCACGGAAACGGTCGGGCCGGCGAGGCGGCGAATCTCGGATAACATCTCGCCGCCGCCGATGACTACCAGCTTCAGTTTCAATTCGTTAAACGCGCGCACCGCAAGGTCGGGCCGCTTGTAGGACACGAGTTCGCCGGCCATCAGATAGTAGTCGCCGAGTTCGGAGGAGGGGCACGGCGAGAATGCTGCAGTATCCACTGGAGGATGAATCACGTTGGCGTCGAGGCCGTAGTAGCGGCGGATACGGCCGGCGACGGTTGCGGAATTGGCAACGAAGCTATCGACCCGTGCGGCGGAAGCGACATCCCACAGTCTTAGATAGTGCGCAAGCGAGGGCATGGCCAGCCGCGCGAGCGAACCGGCGCTGGCTCGGTAGTCGTGAAACATATTCCAGATGTAGCGCATGGGTGTGTGGCAATAGCAGACGTGGAGGGCGTGAGGAGGAGCAATGACGCCTTTTGCCGGTCCGGATTCGCTGCTGAGAATCAGATCATAGTCGCGCAAATCTAGCTGCTCCAGAGCGAGCGGCATGAGCGGGAGATAGGTCTTGTACATGCGTGGAGCACGCGGTAGCCGATTGATAAAGGTCGAAACAACGCGGTGTTTGCGAATATTTTCGGAGACCATTTCTGGAACATAGACGTGCGTATAGATGTCCGCCTCGGGATACATCTCGCAAAGAGCTTCGAGGACTTTCTCGCCCCCGCGCATCCCCACAAGCCAATAGTGAATGATCGCGACTTTCATGCAGTCAATCTTTCGCGAATGGATCGAAGATGTGCTGTGATTGCGCAGTGGAATCGAGCGGACATCTATGCTTCAGCGTGGTAGGACTTCAGGGGCAGGCGGACAGCCTTCGGCCGGACCAGGCCCGCGCCCGTACACGTGGACATAGTCGACCAACAGCGTGGAAGGATTGGGTGTCTGATCGATCGGCCAACCACCGCCGAGGGCAAGGTTCACAAGAGGGTAGAGTGGACCGTCGAGTTCAGGTGGGGTTGGTTGGCTCCAGACCGGGGTTCTGTCGAAGAAGAACACAACGGCCTGGGGCGAGATATCTACGCCGAAAGTGTGGAAGTCTTGCACGAGCGCATCGTTCGGTACCGTGACCTTCTGCCCCTCGCCCCGGGTCTTCTGCGGTTGTTGCTTGTACCAGATGTGCGTGGCGGCCTGATAAGCGGATGTGAACTGCCCATAATATTCGATGACATCAAGTTCGACGTTTCCTTCCGTCACCGTGGCGGGCTTCAGAGCGGCAAGCCAGAATGCGGGCCACGTTCCCGGACCGGGCGGCATCTTCATACGTGCTTCGAAATAGCCGTACCGGGTTCCGGTCCCGGCGCCGGAAGCATCGGCCGCAGCCAGAAGACCCGACGTCCACTTGCCGTTCCGATCCTTCGAAGCGGTGATGGTGAGAACTCCGTCTTCCACCTTGAATGGCCCCCGCGGTCCCGGATTGGCAAATGCAGCGTCGCCGAAATCGCCCGACCAAGGGGTGTGTGCGGTCCAACGGGCAGCGCCCAGGCGGGTCGCTGAGACACTGAGGTCGTTGAAGTCTTCAAGCAAGACGGGATGAAGTTCACAGGATGCAGGCTGCTCAGCTGCGATCGCAGAACTGAGTGAAATCCCGACCGTGAGCACGACCGACGTGGCTGCCCAGGTCGAGCGTTTTGTTGCATGCCCCTTCTCGGTCATCTCGCTCTCCTTGATCCTGCATCGTGCACTTCGACCATCACACCGCTCCTGCGCGGCTGCTGACACGAACACCAAAGCCATACAGCGCGCCGACATACACACTGGCGCCGAACAGAGAGATCACTCCCAGTTCAAAAAAGGCAGCCAGATGGAGCTCAGGCAGCTTGTATCGCAGGCCCATCACCAGAAGGGTCATCACCGCAGATGCGGCGGCGATTGGCCATAGATTGGCCGCCTCCGACGCGACGCTGGTTCCGACCAGTTGCCGGGCTCCCATCAAGGAGAGAACGAACATGATGAACGAGACCGCGGCTCGTGCCGCGACCACGCCTGCAATCGAATAGAAGTAGAAGCCAAAACACATCAGAACGATTTTGGCGCACAGCTCGACCAGGGTGAGGCGAAACACCAGATGGGTTCGATTGGTGGCCAGCGCCAACGAATGCAGGGGCTGATAGAACGCGCTGAGGACGGTCGACAATGCGAGCCACCGCAAGTAGAGTCCAGCCTCGCCCCACTGGGGCCCCAGCAAGACCTCGGCGATCAAGTCCGCGGTCAACGACATTCCGATGCAAGCCGGCGCGGCAAGTGACATCGTGAGCCGGGACGCCTTCGAATAGGCATGACGGAGCCGGTCCTGGTTCTGGTTGATCTGCGACAGTGCGGCCATGAGAGGCTGCATCGCCGGGCCGATCAGGCTCTGGGTTGGCATCACCGATAGATCGCTCGCGATGGTGTATTGACCCAATGTGGCCTTGCTCGAGGAATAGCCGAGTAGGATTCGATCAAACTGCCAGCTCAGCGCGATGATGATCTGAGCGCCGCTCAGCCAACCCAGAAAAGCCGAGAACTCCCGAAACTTCGACAGCGAGAGGTTTGGTCTGTAAGGGGCCAACAGGTACGACATCGATGTGGCGGCCAAGGACGCTGCGATGCCGCTGGCGACGATGGCCCAGTACCCAGCGCCAAGTTTGACTGCTGTCGCTGCAATGATTGCTGCGGCAAGTTTGCCAAAGATTTCGGCAACAAAGACTGGCCTGAAAGCCAGGCTGCGGGTGTGCTCGACCATTCCAGGGCTATACAGGCTGCGAGCCAAGGGTCCGATGGCGCTCACGATGATCAAGCTGGCCAAGCGGGAATCCTGGTAAATCTGAGCAAACGGCCACGCCACCAGCAAAAGCACCAATGTCAAGGCGATGCCTCTGAGAGCGCTCAAGGTGAAGGCAGTGTCCAAGTGTGACTTCGTTACGCTTGGCAAGCGCGTCAGAGCCTGCAGCGTTGGTACCTCGAGCACCATGTCCGCGATGATCGTTACGGTAGCGGCGAGGGCGGTGAGGCCGAAATCAGCGGGCGTCAGGATGCGTGCGAGGACCAGAAGCGTGACGAAATCGATAGCCCGGGCTGTTAGCCTGGACGACACAGTCCAAGCGGCGCCCAACAGGGTTTTGCGGGCAAGCACGACTCAATGCCTGCACGTTGCGACGAGGCATTGCCTGGTCGCCGATGCGGAAAGAGTGCCGGCTTGCGCGGCTTCATGAGGCAGTGGCGTCATCGCGAGTGCCTGTGCTTGGAGATACTGGTCGCGGGCCCGAGCTCTTGTCGCTCGGTATGAGGGTCGCTGCGCGTTCGGGTTCAAGACGGCCCCTCAGAACGTCGGCGAAACCGAGCACGTTACCGCGAAGCCGGCCCCGCCGGTCGATGAAAGGTTCAGGTCTGGCGGCGCGCGCCAGGTTGATGGCGACGTTCCGAAAGATCTGCATGGTTGCCTGCCGAGGCGTCATCGTGCCTTTGCGCAGCAGGTAGATTGGATTGACGACTTGGGAATAGCCCAGGCGATCTCCGGCAACACGGCCCGCCTTCAGTCCCATATGCACGCCTCGGGCGCGGGGGGATTTGATCAGCCGGCCGCCTCGCTTTGCGAGCGCTGCGCCAAAATCCCGGTCTTCCTGCCACCCATAGAGCACGAGCCGCTCATCAAAGGTGATGTTGCCGATCGCAGACATGCGGAAAGCCATGTTGCAGCCGTACGGGCTGAATGGTTCGATGCGCGGTGCTTCGGGCGACAGCGTGCCTTCCGTCAAGATGCGCAGCGCTTCATCAAAGCTGAGACCCGGTCCGAGGATGCCGTCAGCATAAAGATAACCAGTGAAGCCGACGACCTCTGGTTCGTCTCGAAACGTTTGCGCAGCCGCGGCCAGCCAATCGGGATCCGCCAGAAAATCATCGTCAAAGAACACGATCACGTCGGCCTCATTACTGAGCGCGGCCAACGCGGTATTTCGCTGAGCCGGCAAGCCGCCGGGGCCGGTGACAAGCCGAACGCCGGGCAGCTTGGCGGCATTGCCCGCATCTTCACGGTTGACGCAAGACACGATGACGGCGTCCGGCTTGAGGGTTTGGGCCTGCAGCAAGTGAGTCAGGGTTGCCGTCACCGTTTCGGGTCGTCCTCGTGTCGCGATTGCCACTGCCACTCTGGGCATGCGTCCAACGGTGGTCTCACGCGCTCTCAGACCCGATGTAGGCTCTCGCATCAGCTCGACATATCCAGCCGCAGTGCGTGCCCAGGAGAACATCTTAATGCGCTCGCGGCCACGCCCGACCAGTTCATCGCGCTGATCGCCGGATGTCGATAGTTGCCGAATGCACTGCACCCATCGTTGTGGATTGTCGGGGGGAGCGAGCAAAGCGGCATCGCCACATACTTCGCTCATGCTGGCGCGATCCGAGGCAATGACGGGACAACAACGCGCCATGGCTTCGATGATCGGAAGCCCAAAGCCTTCTGTCCATGATGGAAAGATCAAGCACAAGGCACGATCCATAAGATAGGCGAGATCGTCATCCGTGACGCGGCCGAGCAAGGTCAGGCCGCGAGCGTCCGTTAGACGTTCAGGCGAAAATATGTCCGCGCCGCCACCGGCGACGATCACGCCGATGTTCATTGCGGCGAGTTCCGGCGCGATGGTGCTAACCAGCTGCAGGTTCTTATGCGGAGCGCGCGATCCGAGCGCCAGCACGAACCGGGTGCCGGCCGCAACCTGGCAATCCTTGCGCGCAAGGCTGGGGTCCCAGGCCAAGGCGTGCTCGTGTCCATTTGGAAGCACGGCAATGTCCCCGTCGCGTAGCGGCAGGTGCCGGGCAAGTTGTCGGGCCGAATAGGCTGAAACGGTGGTGATCCTTGCAGCGCGCTTCGCCAACAGCGGTTGCAGGGTGCGATAGATCGCGCGAAACGCTGGTCGATAGCTCTCCGGTGCGTCGAACACGTTGGCGTCGTGGATACACACGACCTGATCCGGTTTGACGGCCGGCGCTGTGTTGCCAAGATTGAGCAACGGTCCGGGCCACCGCCCGGGAAGAACCAATTGCTCCCAGAGGTGTCCGCCGAGATGCCCCGCCGGGATAAGCGGCATAGCCTCAAGCCGAGGATCGGGAGCGGCCTTGGGGGCAATGATCGGAACGATTGCGCCAGACCCGACGAGTGCCTGGTTCATTGCCGCCGTGACGCACTGGGCGTAGCGCTGCACGCCGCTAGTGGGCTGAGTCAGATAGCGGCCATTGACCGCAAAACTGCTGGATGCATTCATGCTTTGGCTCCCGAGGGTTCGGACGGCGTGAGCAACACTCCTTCGAGGTGATCCCGCGGTGAAGCGCAAGCCAGCGCGGCGAGGGCGTAGAACAGCAGACCTTGCTCCACGGATGGAGCCGCCAACGTGTCGCCGATGATGAGAGCAAAACATGCATTGCGCGCGGCTAGGCGAGCGTCGGTCTCATAAGTACGCGGACCATTCAATGGTGCGAACAGGGCTGTTGCCGCGAAAAGGAGGTAGAAGGCAGTTCCCGGAATACCAACGTTGGCAAGCAGTGCGATCGGAAAACTCGATGTGCGGATAGTTCCGAGCCCAACGCCGAAACCAAAGGAGTCAAAGAAGTTCTGCAGGGCAGCCGCGTTCCACTGGCTGCGCTCGACGGCCGAGGTCGAAGAGGATTTGTTGAGAATCAACGTATCGACATAGCTACGCGCCGTTTCGCTGGCTCGCTCGTCGAGGAGCACGCCCAAGATCACGATGACCAAGAGGATCGGCGTGCATAGCACGGCCGCGGAACTGAGCGGACGGTTCGGTTGAAAGCCCGATCGCCGCAGAAGGCCGGCGTAGAGGATCAAGCCGACCAGTGGAGCCCCAGCAAATCCTGTCGAGGAGGTTGACAGAACGACCAGCGCCAGCGATGCAAGCGCCATCGGGCCGGTGAGCATTGGCATGCTGCCGCTCAGAAAGAGGGTGCCGGTGAACGCGAACGCTCCGAGAGTGGCGCGCGCGAATGCGGAAGCTTCGGGAAAGGAACCGACGATCCGCTTTACACCGTTAACCTGATCATCGGCGTGCATTGTGTACCGGGCGTTCCGCATGAAATCGAGGAGACTTTGGGTGCCCGTCGCATACGTTCCGATGTCCAGCATGGCGAGCAGGACGTTTCCGGCGCAATAGCCGAGTACTGCGGCGACAACGGCGCGAAAGCCGGCATGAGTCGTTGCGATCGCGGCCGTGATCCCGAAGCAGGCAAGATCCGCTGCCATGTAGACGGACTGAGTAAAATTGCTGGAAACGGGCCCAAGCGGGACGGTTGAGCCGGTGTCGGCGTATTCCGACGCGCCAAGAGGAACGATCTGCGTTGCGCCAGCCAGTAAGCGCGGCATCAGGACAGCAGAGCCGACGCCAAAGATAACCAAGCACAACAGCCAGAATCCGGGTTGGCCGAAGCTCATGGCTCGCATCGCAGCGGCAGCCTCGTGGCGCCGAGCAAGCACTGCCGCCATGGCAAAACTTAAGAACAGGTGTGCCGGTTGAATGTTTGCGCCGCCGACGAGGATGGCGGCGGCCGCGCCAAACAGGGCAGTGCCCATCAGCACGCCGAAAGTGGCGCGATAACCGAGCGGCAGGCAGAGCAACCCGAGTAGGATGGTCAAAATCCCGATCGGTTCTAGCGACATGGCGCATCGCCGGGGTTTGACTCGAGTACGCTGCGACACGTCATAGCCGGAGTCGCGGAGCCAGCGCGGCTGACCGGAGATGGCACGTGAAGTGCTGCTGGATTCGGCATCGGCATTTTCAATGCTGGCGAGCCATCATGCCCCTGATAGAATGTATGGAATCAAGCATCGGTAGCAGAGCGTGCTTAAGAATGGGGAATTGCCGAGCTATTGCGCCCTCACGCCAGAGTTCAAATCGCAGCGATGCCAGCCTGCTCAACACCGGCTGGGGTTGCTCGGCGCGCAATGCCTGCAGCACATCGGGTCTGCCAAAGTCGACGGATCGGCCCGGCACTTCGAGGCATCGCAATTCGCCGGCGGTAGGCCGCGTAATGGCCCGCTTGAGCCGAACCCAGGCGGCATCGGCATCGCGTAATGCCGCTGCCCCGCCGTCGATCGGAAGGCTGTCTACGTAACTGAGCGCGCCGGACAGCAATTCGTTTCCGAGGCTGGAATCGCTGATCCCAAACCGGATGTCGCCGCAATTGGCCGCGACATCCTCTCCCTCGTCGACAAAAGAAGTGACCGAGGGGATCCTTGGCTCGAACAGGCTCTCAATCAGATGCCAATACCGCAGGACTGAGGAACGGACGTCGAGCGGACTATAGCGATTGCGCTCAACCAAGAGACCGAAAACCTGCTTGAAATGTTCTTCGCTGTGTCCCTTATAGTTTGATCGGGCAAACTGAATGGTTTCAATTTGTAGCGCCGGAAAGGCACTGGCCAATAGCCGCTGCGTGCTTCCGTAGAGACCGGTATCGCACAGCAGAATTCGGCGAGCATCGCCTCGGAGTTTGGCAAAGTGCCGCTCGAATAACGCGTTCTGCACGCGGATGTCAGACAAAACCGCCTTCGCGCGATCGTCGAACAACATGGTCAAGAATACGTCTGCACGAAATGGCTGCTTCCATTCCTCTGACAGCTCGTAGCGTCCTCCACCAAGGGCACGAGCTACATCCAGAAACGAGCGGCCGCGAAACTCACGGGCAATCTCCTCGAGCGCGGAAGCGCTGCGAACCAACACCGCAGCGCGCGCCGCAACGAGGCGTGAGACCATGAAGTTCTGCCGTGGCATGCCGAGCGGCAGCGAAAGCCGAGCGATGACTCGTTCGAAGACTTCCCTTATTCCAACACCGCCCCGGGCGCAAAACAGCAAGGTCGCCTTGTCGCATGCGTTCACTTCGGCGGCGTATAGCCAAATCAGCAAACAAAACTGAGTGACGATGGGCCCAAGGACAACACGTCCAAACGCGTACGCATTTTCGGGTGGCTCCGCTGCCGAGCATTTGCCGCGCTTTGGTCGCGACAATGCGGCCCGAGCAGCAACCAAACCGCCATTCGCCTTGCGCAAATAGCTGAACCAGACCGGCCGGGGTGTATGAATGACAGTTAATCCATGTGCCGAGGCGCGACGGACGTCGGCATGCGGATCATCGCCGATGTGCAGAATTCGTCCTAAGGACACCCCTTCTGCTTCGGCGACCAGGGCAAACAGGGCACCGTCACGCTTGGTGCATCTCTGATCGGCGCTGCTGTAGATCTGATCAACAATATCGTGCCCATGAAAATGCGAGATTAGTCCATCGAGGTCAGCAGACGACAGCATGGTGTCGCTGACGGCGACAACGCGGCTGCCCGCCGCTCGGCGTGCGCGCAGAAATCCGGCCAAAGTCCGGTTTGCAACGAGCGAGGTCTTCTCGATGTCGAGTTCAATTGCCAATCGCGCAACGCTCAAGGAATCCGGAAGACCCAGCAAGCGAAGTTGCCGATGGATCACGTCGGGCAGTCGGACTTCACCGGAACCGCGCACGGCGAGCGCTCGGAAGGCAATTCGCTCGGCTTCTTGTCTGGCTCTCGCCAGCAGAACAGGTTCGATTTGCCAACCGCGCGCCCGAAGAAGGTTGCTGAATAAATGCTCACCTTGCACAATACGTGAGCGAGCGGAGCGCACGGTTCGCAGCAGAAGCGTATCAAAGACGTCGACGGATATCAGATCGATTCCATCGGCGGCTCTGACGCGCTCGGCTAGCCTATGTGATTTCATAAATTACCAAACTCCAACGCACCGAATGACGCAAAACACGCGTAACGGTCGCAAATTGATTTGTGCTAGGCGGGCTCCGCAATTAGATGTTGCTCAGATCAATAAATTGCTTGTAGCATTTTGCGTGCCAACTCTGAGGGGCGTTCATATTTAAGAATTATATGGACCGGCGAATTACCAGCCGAATTCTCACGATCTCAGCTGACCGTTCCAGCGAGGGGTATTTAGAGAATAATGATGCGATCGCTTACTAAGCATGGGATTTCCGCGCTCGCTTCTGTTGCCTCCAGGGCCGCACAAAGCGCGTCGTTGCGCAGGATGATCTTCAATGGCATCCGCTTGCGGCGCCCTGAAGTGGAACGTTTTGGTCGGATGGACGAGATCCGCTTCTTGGCCTATTGCTTTCTGAATCGCGATCGATCGCGATCGCAAATACTTCAAGACCTGTGGGTCAGCTACGAGCTCGGAGAGAAGCAGGGCGGATTCTTTGTTGAGTTTGGTGCAACCAACGGCGTTACGAATAGCAACACCTGGCTGTTGGAAAAGGAATACGGCTGGCAAGGAATTCTAGCTGAGCCGAATCCAATCTGGCACGACGCGCTCGCACAGAACCGGACTTCGCGCAAGGATCGTCGGTGCATCAGCTCTAGCTCAGGCAAGAAGGTGCGTTTCCTGGTAACGAACGAAGTGGATCCGGAGCTCAGCGGGGTAGCCGAGTTCGCTTCGGGTGACCACTTTGCAGCTGTGCGTTCTGCCGGCCAAGAGATCGAAGTTGAGACGGTTTCGCTGAACCAGCTTCTGGCGGACTGCAATGCCCCTCGCAGGATTGACTACATGTCGATCGATACCGAGGGGAGCGAGTACGACATTCTAAAGAGCTTCGATTTCTCCCGCTACAGCATCGATTTACTCAGCGTGGAGCAGAATCGGCAAACGGAAGCTGCGATTCAGGCGCTTCTTGCGACGCACGGATACAAGCGAGTCTTCGCGGAGTTCTCGCAGTGGGACGGTTGGTATGTCCATTCGGAGCGCATGACCACTCGGCGTGGCACGAATCTTGACCGGCGCTTTGGTGCAAGCCCCGTTCAGGTGACGTTGGTCGAGAAAACGAATGGCTGACCAAACCCGGACTGAGCTTTGAATGAAAGAGTTTTCAGCACGAGCAAGAATGCCGAACACATGTCATCGTTAGAGCCCGCGGCTGAAGCAAAGCGCATCAATGTCGCGATGCTGCTCAGCTGCAGTTCCTTCGAAGGGTTTTTTGGGTGGGTGCAGGGTCAGACGCGCGCCAGTTATCTCGAGCGCTATCGAAACGACTGGGCGTGGTACTATGCTCGCGGTTTGAGCCGAAACGGGATTAGGCCGATGCTCTATATCCCCTCGCTGCGGGAGTCAGGAAAATTCGCTACCGATGTTGGGATCGACGTTCGATTTCTGCCGCTCGAGAACTGGTACCAGCTGATCGAACAGGTGTGGGTCAAGCGCGCGTCGCGCCGTTCGCGCTGGTCCCTATATGCTGAGGAACGGCTGAACACGATTGCATTTATGCGGCCGCTTCGGAAAGCGCTGGCAGCGGACAAAATTGATCTGCTGTACGTTCAGGAATATTGGAGCGGCAGGTTCGATCACCTCGCAGGTCGAATTGATCTGCCAATCGTAGGTGCAGATCATGGTGGCCTATCGGATCGTGTCGTGAAGCTGTTCAAACGCGATAGCTTTTGCAGGGCGGCGTTGCTCTATGGTCAAACCGAGCAGGAGTGTCGCATCGTTAGTCGATATGGCGGTCGATCCCGTCTCCAGCCGAACGGCTGCGACGTATCGGAGTTCTTTCCAGACGCGGCCGCGAGCCGTTCCAAGACAATCCTGACGATCACGCGTTTGACCAACAGGCAAAAACGCACGACCGACCTAATTCGCGCGCTCGCCAACCTGCCAGAGGAATGGACGCTGGATATCGTTGGCACGGGGCCCGACAAGGACCTGATGCGGGGGCTCGTGGCCAAACTCGGCTTGTCGCATCGGGTGCGATTTCATGGATTTGTCGACCGGTCCGAGGTGCGCGCGTTGCTGTGCCGGTGCGGCGTATACGTGATGCCCTCGGCGAACGAGGCGGTGGCACTTGCTGTACTGGAGGCAATGGCTTGTGGTGCGGCGGTGGTTCTGAGCCGCATACGGGCGTTTGAGCAATTGGTCACGCACGGAGTTAATGGAGTGCTGTTTCCCGTCGGTGACGTCAGAGGTCTATCCGCTGCTATCCTAGATGCCTGGCGCGATCGCCAATCACTTGGCCGAGCAGCAAGCAAAACCGTCCACGAAAGCTACAATGCGGAGAAGTTGTACGCGGAGCTTGCAGATAGTTTGCGAAGATCCGCTCACCACACTGTAGCTACCACGGCGGAATCAAGCTTGAACTTGGAGGCTTTGTCTTAGCGGCATGAGGCAGGAAATCATAGGCGACGGCTCCCTCATCTTTGAGAAGGTTTGCGCAATGAAGGAATTATACGAGGGTGATGCTTACGGAAAGAACAATCCGACGTGGCACGAGGAGGATGCGCCGTGGAAGGCCAGTCACGTCGCGCAGATGATCCGGCGAAACAATATCCCAACCCAGCGCATATGCGAGATTGGCTGCGGGACTGGCGAGATCTTGTTGAACCTGGAAAGGACGTTTCCGGATGCGCGGTTATCGGGGTACGAAATCTCGCCCGATGCGTTCAGGCGCGCAGCAGCAAAAAGCACTCAACGTACGAAGTTTCACTTAAGCAACCTCCTCGGCGAACACGATTTAGAGTTTGATGTTATCCTCGCGATTGACGTGATCGAGCACGTTGAGGACTATATCTCATTCATAAAGCAGTTGCGTAGGTTTGGAACATTTAAGATCTTTCACATCCCGTTGGATCTCTCCGCGCAATCCATTTTGCGGGCCTGGCCGATTGCCGACCTCAGACGCAATGTCGGACACATTCACTACTTCTTCAAACAGTCAGCGTTGGCCACGCTCGAGGATTGCGGCTATACGATTGTCGATCATTGTTACACCGCCAGCCGGTTGGAATTGCCCAATCAGGCCTTCACAAGCCGTCTCATGCGAGTGCCCCGCCGCCTGATGTTTGCCTTCAATGCGGATCTCGCGGTGCGTTTGCTAGGCGGCTACTCGCTGCTGGTCGTCGCAAAATGAGGACCGGCGCAAGTCGGCTGGGTTGCGGTGATAGGCTGGGCCGGGTGATCGGCCTCAGTTAGAGGCGATCGATCCTGAATTGGAGCTGCGCTTATCCGCTGCAGCCAGCTCGTCTGGCGCAATCAGCTTGCGCTGATAGGCGCGAAACAGCGCGCGGATAATGACGCCGACAAAGTAACCGCCTTGCAAGATGGCTTGGGTGGCTAAGACGGCAAGAACGGTTTCAAGCCCGCCGAGGCGCTGATTAAGTGTCAGGACGATCGTGACAAACAGGACAAGCAAGGCAAAGGGGAGCAATGCCCGAAATCGGAAGCGCAGCCCCAACGCCGCTCCGAAAATTGCCAGTCCGATAGCCGCGTATTCCATTACAGTGTCCCGCGATACGCGAAGTCCCCTCGAAGAGCTGAGCTGAAACAACGTCCTTGCGATCGGTTTCGTGCCCCCTCACGCCGGCCGGAGTTCGACACCTCGCCTCGCTTGCCCAACCGACGAACCCGTCAAGTGACAGATCACCTGTTGCGAGAACGTAAACTCGCAGTGTGGCAAGATCTTGTGGCGGTGCAGCACTCACCGGGCGCCAAACCGGTTTGGTGCATTCGAACAATAACTTAGGCCGGCTTGTCAGGCCAAGCCCTGTGAAAGCCACCGACGAGCCAGAATAGCAAGCAGAGGAACCAGATCAAGTTAGAGGTTCCCCTCATCAACGGATTTTTTCGGCACAGCGCTTTGGTGTTTCGGCCGATGTCACCTTGGCAGGGTATTTGCAGCGCAAGCATCGTTGGTTGTTTTTTAGCTTGAGGTCAATCGTCCCGGTGAACGCGCCGGAACTGGGGTGTCTTGCATCTTCCCTGGCTATCTGCCGCAGGTGTGCATGCGTATTGTACAATTACTCAATCATACACGCCGGCTGAATGGTCATGTGCATGCCGCCGTGGACCTCGCCTGTGCGCAGGTGAAACTCGGCCATCAGGTCGCGATGGTGAGCGGCGGCGGCGATTTTGATGCCCTGCTCGCGGAAAACAATGTCGAAAACATCCGCATCGGTTTGGAGCGTCGACCTAAGGAGCTGCTGCAGGCCACGCTGTCGCTCTATCGGCTGATGCGCGATTGGCGGGCAGAGGTGGTTCATGCCCATATGATGACCAGCGCTGTCCTTGCCTGGCCAATTTGCAAGTTGCTCGGAATCCCGCTCATCACAACCGTTCACAATGAATTCCAGTCAAGCGCAGTCCTCATGGGCCTCGGAGCGAGAGTGATCGCGGTTAGTGCAGCCGTTGGCAAGTCAATGCGAAGACGAGGCATCCCACAGTCGAGGATCCGCGTGGTTCTGAATGGAACAATCGGTGCAGCGCGTTTCGAGAAAAAAGATCGCACGCCAGCCTCGCTTCAATCACCGGCGATTGTGTTCGTTGGCGGACTGCATCCGCGAAAAGGGCTATCGGACCTCTTTTCTGCGTTCGATATGGTTTACGCGGCGCTCGGAGCAGGACGCTTATATATTGTCGGCGACGGTCCGCACCGCGAGCAATATGCCGTCCAGGTCAGCTCGATGGCATGCGCGTCGGCGGTGACCTTCTTGGGTCCTCAAGATAATCCGTTTCCGTTCCTGTCAGGGGCCGACATATTCGTGTTGCCGTCGCACGCTGATCCCGCTCCGCTGGTGCTGTCGGAAGCGCGGGAAGCTGGCTGCGCCATCGTCGCGACCGATGTCGACGGAATTCCTGAATTACTTGAACAGGGACAAGCAGGCGTTCTCGTTCCCGTGGGCAACCCGCAAAGACTTGCTGAAGTATTGCGCTGTTTGCTCCAGGACCGACAAGCTGTGCTGGAGTGGAAAAAGAAAAGTCAGTTCAATCTGGAGTTTCTTACAATTGAGCGAGTCGCTCGGCAAACGCTGGCGATTTACGAAGAGGCGTCAGGTCCCGCTCATGCTCACGCCTGAAGCAAGCGATGTCAGTGACGCAGCTACAGCGAGGACGTGCTCGAGAACAGAGGCTAGCGATGCTCCCCAGCTCGCCGTTGTCATCACCTGCTTCAATTACGAGGCTTACGTTGAGCGAGCGATCAGGAGCGTCTTAGACCAGAACTGCGATGCCTGCGAACTCCTGGTGGTGGACGATGGCTCAACTGACGGCTCCTGGGAGACGATCACCCGCTATGCGGTGACTGCATTCAAGATCCAAAACCGCGGGCAGCTAGGGGCCTGCCTGTTTGGGCTAGAAAAGACCCAAGCGAGATTCATCTTGTTTCTCGACGCCGATGATGAGCTCAAGCCAGGTTCACTGGCCAGAATCTTGGCCGAATTAGACGAGCGCGTTGCAAAACTTCAATTTGGGCTGACGCTCATCGATGCCGAAAGCAGGCCCGTCGGATCATTCTCGTCGCTCGAATCGTTTCGGGAGCGCGACCGATTGGTCAATGAGGTGCTCAGACGCGGCGTCTACAAGACGCCACCGACGTCTGGGAATGTATTTCGTCGGGATGTCTGCGAGCTACTGCGCGAAGTGGATTATGACAAGGCCGTGGACGGGGTCGTTTTGTTTGTTGCTCCGTTCCTTGGGGACGTCGTCAGCCTTTCCGAAGAGCTGGGAAACTACCGCGTGCACGGCCTCAACGATTCGCAGCTCGGTCAGCTTCCAAGCGCTTCGTTGCTACAGCGCGATATCGAGAGGTTTGTGGCACGTACCGAGCATTTGCGCGCGATTCTTGCTCGAGTGGCTCCGGGCCGAAGATTGGTTGAGCCGCAAGGCGCCTTTTACTATCGCGAGCGCAGCTTCTGCCTCCAAATCGTATCGGCAAGCAGCTCACGCGCTTCGATGTTGCCGAAACTGATAGCGAGTGTTGGCTCTGAGCCTTTCCCGATCGTTCAAAAAATTGCGCTGGTTACTTTCTTTGTGCTTGCGGCCATGTTGCCTCACGAACCAGCCAGAGCATTGATGGCCTACCGGTCTCGAAACCGGAGACGATCGGGACGCCTCCGCTTTGCTTCGCGGCGCTAGAGAGGACGCTGCTACTGGCCCGGTGGCGGCCCTTCTCGATGCCGCTATTTAGGCCGTCGGACCGGTTGCCGCCACGTGCCGAGCTATCGGCTCCACCCATCTATCAAACTAGATCATGGAAGCTGAAGAGTTGGCCGAGCACGTTTCCGATCCCGCCCTGCGGCAGGTTCGTTCCGTTGAAGCTGACGGAGTCCACGTAAAGATTGCGGTCAGTTTCGGGGGTGCCGTCCCAGCGGTCGTTGAGAAGGTGGACCAGGACAGTGTGATCGCCGGGTCCCCAATCGCCGTGCACGGCAATGGTCTCGGATTGACTTGCCGCATGCGATGCATGGGCCGTCAATGTCCCGCCGACCTGGTTGCCATCGACCGAGATGGTGTAGAGCGCGTCTCCAAGATAGGCATCTTCGCTGATCTTGAACACGAGTTGATCCGGACCGGCGCCGATCGATGTTGATGAGCCGTTCTGTGGTTGTGAAGGCGTACCGGTTGAATTTGTCGGCGGTGGGGGCGTTATCACCGGTGTGGTCGGTTCGGCCGGTGCCCCATCATGGAAGCTGAAGGTCTGTCCGAGTACGTTTCCGATCCCGCCCTGCGGCAGGTTCGTTCCGTTGAAGCTGACGGAGTCCACGTAAAGATTGCGGTCAGTTTCGGGGGTGCCGTCCCAGCGGTCGTTGAGAAGGTGGACCAGGACAGTGTGATCGCCGGATCCCCAATCCCCGTGCACGGCAATGGTGTCGGATTGACCGGCCGCATGCGATGCATGGGCGGTCAATGTCCCGCCGATCTGGTTGCCATCGACCGAGATGGTGTAGAGCGCGTCTCCAAGATAGGCATCTTCGCTGATCTTGAAGATGAGTCGATCCGGACCGGCACCGATCGATAGTGATGAGCCGTTCTGTGGTTGTGAAGGCGTACCGGTTGAATTTGTCGGCGGTGGGGGCGTTATCACCGGCGTGGTCGTGTCGGCCGATGCAGCATCATGGAAGCTGAAGGTCTGTCCGAGTACGTTTCCCATGGCGCCTTGCGGAAGGTTCGCTCCGTTGAAGCTGACGGAGTCCACGTAAAGATTACGGTCGGTATTCGGGGTGCCATCCCAGCGGTCGTTAAGGAAGTGAACCAGGACGGTGTGATCGCCGGGTCCCCAATCCCCGTGCACGGCAACGATGTCGGACTGACCGGCCACATGCGATGCATGGGCCGTCAATGTCCCGCCGACCTGGTTGCCATCGACCGCGATGGTGTAGAGCGCGTCTCCAAGATAGGCATCTTCGCTGATCTTGAAGATGAGTTGATCGGGACCGGCGCCGATCGATGTTGATGTCGGCGTTGCTTGGGGTGTGCTTGACGCAGTTACAGCACCGTAGGTCCCGGGATCATCACCCGCGGGAGATGAGACCGGCTCTAGAGAAACGGCTGTGGCCGACGGGTCGGCAGAATAAACGCGGATGTAATCGATCTTAATGGTGATAGGTGCCTGCGCGAGGCTTGCGGGCTCTTGCGTAGCCAGATTCGCCAGAAGGTACATTGGTTGATGCATGTCGCTCGGCGTTGCGCGACTCCCAACCAGCTCCCCATCGATATAGAAACTGATCTGCTCATTCTGCCAATTCACGCCATAGGTATGATAGCCACCAGGATTTGGCAATTCACTGTAGACCTGGAGCTGCGTCTGCCAGTTTTCATTCAGCACTCGGTCGGTTGTGTGAATGGTGCTGTATACCCCTTTGCTCCAGACGCCATAGTGCTCAACCACATCGAGTTCTTGCCACCGTCCGAGCCCATTCGGATCGGGAAGATTTTTCACGGGCAGCAGCCAAAATGCGTCCCAAGCCCCCGGTGACGACGATAACTCTGCCCGTATCTCGAAGTAGCCGTACTGTTGCGAGAAATTTCCCTGGGTTGTTATCAGTCCGGATTCCCAACTTCCCGGAACTCCGAATGGAGTACGATCCGGAACAGCGGTAATCGCAAGCGCTCCTTGGGAAACAGAGAAAGGATCGTATCCCGAGCTGGGGTCGACGAACGAGCTGGTGCCGAAGCCAACGTCGGACGCCGCATCGCCCCGCCATTCGGCTCTGGTGTCCGCCCACTTCGTGCCGACGCCAGTAAGTGAAATGCTCCTGGAATTGAATTCATCGTCGAAAGTCAGCTTGTAGCCGCTAAGATCGATCATCGAAAATCTCCGCGAGTAAAGCCCTGAGCGGTACGAACGAAATATCTACGCGAGAAACGAATGCTTCGAAGTTGCTGCGGTTAAACGTGCGAGAGACTTGATCGCGATGCGTTGTTCGTTCGACGGCTCGGAGTATCAAACTTGCGTCAGTACACAGTTCACACGAATCGGATCGTCAGTGTCGGCATGTGAGGGCCTGACATACCGCACGCCCTTCGAGAGCGAACTTAATGGACCGGATTCACCGCGATCTCTCTCGACTATACGCCCGTTAAGCCTGGAAGTGCATGGTGACGGAAGCGCATCCCTGCACCAATTTTAGGCGATTGCCCCGGCGCGGACGCTGACCACGCGGTACCATGTCAATCGTCTTGAATCGTCATAGACGCTGAGCAGTGGCTTGGGCCGAGTCAGTGAGCTGCGGCAGAACTCCGCCACGCTCCAAGTCAGGCAATTCCACGGAGCTACGATACGGTAAGCCTGCGTATCCAGAGTTGCGGGTCGTGGTTCGATTGTATGCGCAGAAAGGCGTATTGGTCGAAAGCTTCGTTGACGTTGAGAATGGCCGTACTCAGATTGTCGAGAACCAAAATAGCCCTGCCTTCTCGTACAAGCAGAACCAGGTGGTGTTCTCCGGTTGTCCGAATGCCAACCTCCGCAAGGAGAAGAGACGAACTTGGCCAACCTGCTCGCAGCAGAAGATGGCGCTTTGTCACAGCATAGTCCGCGCAGTTTCCCTCGCTGGGAAAGATCTGCCAGTCATGGTCATTCCGGCTTGCCGCTAACGCCTTCGGCATGATGCTGAAATTGACCATGGAATTGATCTGGTTGAGCTGTCGCCATCGCTGACTACGAGAACGGAAATCTGTGATGCGCAGATCGCCATGTTGCTGGCAATCTTCGGGATATCGGACGCAGAACAGCGCGAACGAAAGGGGAGCGGCGACTTGCTGTTCAAAACCGCAATAGGCCGGTTGGCCGCACATCCAATACATTATTGCAAGTGTGCTTGCAGCATATCGGATCATCACTTGGGTGCCTGACAGAAACGACTACACCATCGCTCCATATTGCAGGCGCAAAAATGGGAACGCCATATCAATTATGGGGCAACTGATGCCTAGCCTTGAAGCGTCGCTGCCGCAGCTGTTTGCCTAACCAACAACGCGGCGCTGGCGCGCGAACGTGGGGCGCAAGGACGCAATCACCGCTCCAGAGAAACGGGGCAGACTTCCCCCTGAAAAATTGGCTTCGCTGTCCAGAAACCTGCTTAGTGCACTGAGGGCGCCAGCGTGGTTTCGAGCAGCCGCCGGCCCAATTTGCGGTGCCAATCGCGGCGGTTGTTGGACCCGCATAATACACCCGCTCTCAAGCCGAGCGACAACATAGCTGCGATTAGCCAGAGATCGTCATGACGGGCTAGCCTTGTTGTTCGTGCCGCCTGAGCTTGTAGCGGTCGCTAGGAGAAGACGGTAGAGCCGAGCCGGTCATCCGCGTGATACGATCTTAGTCATTGCCTGAGTGATACCGACGCGCGCCAGAGTGACGACCGAGATCCCGCAGACACCTCCAGCCACTTTGACCAGCCCATCCATGAGGTCACCATGCCTATCAGCAGTCAGCAGCTGCAAGGCCTCCAGGATAACTGCGCTGCCGACGACGATTAGAGTTATGAGGATAGTGCGATTTGAGTAGGCCAGCACGAGCACGAGACCGAGGATGAAGAATCCGGCAAAGCGCTCGAACTGAGGGGGCGCGATCATGGGACGATCGTGAATGGGAGCGAGCGTCACAAAAATCACGAGGGCGAGAGCCAACCATCCCGCCGCGAGATACAGTTTGGCCATGTCTGTTTTCTAGAGTTCGAGATCGGTGAATGAGCCGAGGTGCGAACATTTGGCCTTGTGTCGTGAGGATTATCAAGCTTGTTCGACGATCAAAAGATAAGCAGATCGCAGCACAGTCGGTCGGCAGAGCCTGCTGCTCCTGCTCATCATCGCGTCCTGCCGTTTATTGAAATAACCTAGCGGGGCCTCGTCAGTAAGACCTCTCCGTAGAAAGGTAGTTGTCGCCTGGCCGATTTGTGCGCCCACCAATATCGGAAAGCTTTGACATTCTCGACCGTCGAATGTTGCTGCTTTCCTTAAGCAACATCAAGCGCCGAAGTTGTGCTCCGTTCAGGAGCGGGTCGAACAGGACGAGGATCTCCCGCGCTTGGACGTACACCTCCATACTTGATGGCGTGTTGATCGAAACCGTACGATCGAAGGCGGGCTTCGATGTCAAGCGCAGCAGCGCCGTCCAGTTGCCAATCCAGGGCGTTGTTGATGGTATAGATTTCGGCGACGTCCTGGAATTCTGGCGAAGCCAATGGAGTTCGGTACCCCCTCTTGAGGAGCCAACTTGCGCTCGCTCGCCCGCTCGGAACTCCGCTCGACTCCGAGGCTGATGCGGTAAATCGGATCGGCACAAGCATCGTCTTACGTATTAAAACAACTTTCAGATAGATGTACGCAAATATCCGTACGGCCAGAACAGCTATTGATCGCAGCGCCGATTGCGCCGAACCTTGACGCCGACTGGGGCCAAAGCCGAGGGAGCGGCTGATGCCAGAAACTCTCCAAGAGCAACTAGATCACGTTGAGCGCGAGATTGAACAGTACATTGAATTCGAAAAGGCAGAAAGAACTCGCTTCAATCATGAGTCTCCCTTATGGACCGCGGAGGATCGGATCGAATGGCAGGAGACACAATCTGACATTGCCCAAAGACTTCGCGAACTCTTCGAAATACGAGACGCATTGCGCGGCCAGCTAGACCAGTAAAGCCGCAGTCGGATGTTGCTCCAAAAAGGAACAAGAGAAAGCTTTGATTGAGAAACAACCTGTGGCTCGGTCGCATCCGCCAAGCCCGCCAGGACATGCTTATTGCATTGATGGAATGTCCGAATACGAGGCTGGCGAAGCGTCTTGCTGGATTGAAGCGCTATGAGAGACCGATTCGGGCCGCACAACGGCGGGTCCTGAAGCGCTGGCTGAAGCAGGAATGACAATGAGGGGGAAGGGCAACAGCAAACGTTGGCGTTTTGAGAGCTCGTCAAAGTCCAGCTCTGTCGGAGGAATCTTGCGGCTTTTCAGGTGGCCGTCGGAGCACATTGTCATCCGAGAGAAGCCAGGCAGTAGGCCAAGCCAAAAATTCTCCTACTGGTCGATCGATAGCTGCTCTTCTCGGGGCTCGCATGGCGGAGTCGGCTCACGTACCGGAAGCGGCCCGAGCAAGGCAAATGAACTAAGGCAGCCTGGACAGAAGCGGATGAGCCCACGCACGGATATCGCTGGGGCTACCGCGCTCGTCTAAGCCGACGTGGAGTCATGCCATGCCTCAAGCCCGCTCTCGACCGCTCTTGGTTCGTTGCTGTGCTTCTGCATGAACCGGTGAAGCTTGGCGGGCACCAGGTCCCGGATGCACATGCACAGCCTTGGCCGCCAGCGGTTCACCGCATTCAGAGCAGACCATCACGGGATCGAACATCCTCTTGCAGCTCTTGTGCTCGTGCAGCATCGGCCGTCCGCGCGAATCGACCATGTGCACGTTGCCCCAGTGCACGATCGACATGATGATTGGGTACAGATCCAGGCCCTTCTGCGTCAGGATGTATTCGTAACGCTTTGGTGCGTCCTGATAAGGAATTTTCCGCAGCACGCCGAAGCGCACCAGCTTCTTCAGCCTGTCGGCGAGCAGATGGCGGGTAATCCCTAGCGACGCCTGGAAGTCGTCAAACCGTCGGATGCGAAGAAAGCACTCGCGAAGGACAAGCAGACTCCAACGATCGCCGATCACAGCGACGGTGCGGGCCAGGGAGCACGGCTCCTCTTCAAGCGCATCCCATTTCATCAAATTCCTCCACTTTTCCGACTGCCGTAAAATAAATTCTAAAACAGAACTTATATGATTTCAATAGGATACCTTCTCGAGCGGTATTGGATGACGAATATCATATTGACAGTTCTATAACAGAACTTATCGTTCGGGGCCGGGTCAGAACGAGGCGGCAGTCGAACGAACCGCCAGTATCGAAGGGAAGAGCGCTCCATGGTTGCTGCGTTGAAGGCTGAGTTTCACTTCGATTTCGGGAGCCCAAACGCCTATCTGGCCGAGCTCGCATTGCCGGATATCGAGACGCGCACCGGGATCAGGTTTGACTATGTCCCGGTCCTTCTTGGCGGCGTCTA
>NZ_JADYVZ010000034.1:0-28627 GCF_020194195.1 Bradyrhizobium sp. BRP19
CCCCCCGCCCCAGCCCAACACGCTGTCGTTTGAGGAGCTTTTGGAAGCCCACCGATTGTAAAGGGGTCATCGGACTTGGATTTTCCGTCCACCTCCGGAAGCAGCTTGAGCAACGGCAGAGCCCCCCAAGCCTCCCCCGACTGGAAACCAGGGCTTGCACCAACAATCGGGACGGCGAGAGTTGTGGTGGAAAAGCTCGTTACCTGCTGAGAGCCGCCTGAAACCGTTTGATGACGCGCTCGAACATGTCACGGACACTTCTAGTGTCTCCTTGGCACCTAATACGTATCCGTTTCGAACACGCTTGAAGGTCATAGTGCCTTTCGAATTCCAAGGCACGCAAGAGCCCGACAAGTTTAGTGATACTGATCTGGCAAATCTCTTTGCGCCGTTAGTTCACGGGCACAAATAGCCGTATCGCCGGAGGCCAGTTCCGTCCGTCTATCACGCATCTCCATCCACGAGCGAATAGGTCGTGCTACGGCCGCCAGCAGGGTCTTTCACGAGTATCCCCTTGGCAACGAGGTCTTCGATTCGCGTAGGGCAGTGTCCTGTGAGGACTTGGTCAGCTTGGCCCACTTTGATGAGTTGAGCTTGCCCTCGAAGCCCTCAAACAGACGCTCGATCATGGTGCGCTGGCGGTCATTGAAGCTTTGATCGGCATGCTTCTTCCAGAAGCGGGCCTTCCTGAGAACCGATCCAAGAATGACGTCGGGGCGATCGAAGGCGCGATCAAGGCAATCGAGAAACCACTCTAGCCATTCCGTTATGTCGAGATCGCCCTTCTGCGTGGCTTCCAGGATAACGAGGCGCTGAGATATCCGTCATGGCCTCGACGACGCGCTATCGACGATTTTTGCGACGGTCCCGGTGGCCCAATTCAAGCGACGGGCCTTTAGCTTGGAAGGGTGTCGGCCGCGCAACAATTACAATGGCTATTCGGACATTTGTAGCCGACCTACACCATTGGACGCATGAGGTTTTCTCTCCTCGTCCGAACACCGCCCTCACTTTCGGCGTCGAAAACCGCGAACTTGTCGCTCCACCTCGCTCTTTGAGGAACCATTATCAAACCGCGCAACGGCGCGGCCGAGGCGATTTTCCTCGCGAAACTCGATTTTCTTATTTTTGTAGCCGCCCCACACGCGACGGCCCCCAAACGCCGCCCAGCCGCTACGTCCGGCTAGCCTTCCACTCCCCGGATCAGCAAATTCGTAGACAGCCTCGATCACGATCGGCACGATCTCTTCGATTTGAGGTGCATGGTGACGAGCGCGTTTATCTGCCTTTTGCTGAAACTCGCTACGTTTCGCTTTCGTGTCCAATTGCTGCATAGGACCAACTCTCCCCTTCGATTAAATCATTTCAAAAGCGACTATTGGCGCTGTCCGCCGCTTGTCTGCTCTAGAATTTCATACAGGAATGTGATCACACGCTCGGCGACTTCCACCACGTCAACGCTCGTGCTGTCAACTTCAATGCGAGCTGCGCCCATTTCGAAAACCCCGTCCTGAAAAACAGCTTCTTCAAAAACAGCTCCGTAAATCGCCATCTGTTTGGAGTTTGTGACAATCCGCGATTTTCTGCCAGTTAACTGACCATGCTTAATTGCGAACGCGGCATCGCGAACGATGCGATAATCCTCATTTTGCGCTGCAAGAACGTCCCGAAACTCATCGTCTTTATCCGGTACGGACACGCCAGCGGCCACCAAGGCTGCATGAAGAATTCCGACAAATGCATCGAGCGTAAGCAAGATGTTCACGGCCGAGGCCAGCCGACCGGGTTTCTCCCTGAGCAAATCAATATTTCGGCCGACAACCACGCTCAGGAAATATTCTGGCTTCACAATTACTCCTTGCCGTTTCGGCGCTCATGAACCCGGCGCAACGACCAACTCCGCGATGTCCCGCAGCGACCCCATATCAAGCTTGAATGCTTGCATGGGAGCGGGAGTGGACCGCGTGATGACAACTCGGAATTCCCACTGATATGCAAACCGAAAGTGCTTCGCGCACTGGATTGCTTCATCTTGAACGGCAGCGAATTCGACCGGGTCATCTGAAACTGAAAGCGGGTCGTAGTAGTACGCCGGTATGAGACGCACGCGTTCCACGCCTGACACCTGTGCCGCCACTGCTTTCGCAAATCTCTCGATGAAGCTGTCGAGGTCATTTATTGCCACACAAGCGTCGCTCTGGAAATCCATAAACAAGCGATAGTCGTAAACGGAAGCGCAGCACCAACAATAATAATCGCTAGTAGAAAACTCTAGCTTTCGCCCGTCACGATACCAACTCATCGTCAGTTCATTGTCCTGACGTGCTAAGCCCTCGGCGCCTGCGAAATATGAGGCAGGCCGGACAAGCAGTTCGCCTCTTTCATACAGGGCGCGCATGTGCTCGGTCTTTCCAAATTTGAAGAGCATCTTTGGCGCATTAAAATAGCTTTCGCGAGAATACTGGGAAGCATCCACCCAATCCGCCCTACGACACCAGCTTTCGTCGGCTAAGCGCCTGATTTTTTCCGGCGGGTTAGCTGATTTCTCACCGTCAAGTAATCCGCGAATGAGAAATTCCTCGGCCAATTCAGTATAGAGAGACAGGAAATCAATATTGCGGGTCGGCGAATGCATTCCATCCCGCCTTGGCTTTATCAAGGTGTATTTCCCGTCATCACCGAGCGTGATAACGTTTGCTATTACATCATGCAGTCGTTGCTCCAATTCCTCTCGGCTGAGAGCCTGCATGTATCGATTGGCACGATAATGAAATCTCTTAATCTCCAGAATAGCAACCAAACTGATTGGTCGAGGGAAACGTAGAACGTGCTCGTGCCGTCCGACGCTTGCCTTCTTTGGAGTTGCGAACGCATCCAGCATCGTCGCAAGTACTCCACGCAGTTTGAGCGCCTCCTCCACCGGCATCATTACATCGGCCCACCCCGCCGTCGCGGTCGCGCATTGAACTATTACCTCACTGCCGTGAAGGACCATGCCGTGGGCTTTGGTGAGTTGAGCCAATAGCGGCATGTAATCGTACGTTACGAAATATTCGTTCGGGTCCAACGTGATCGAATAAGGAAGTCGCGAAAGCCATTCAAAGAGCTTCAGCGCATCCAAGACAGGCATCTTCAGATCGGCGCGCTGTACGGCATTCGTGGCGCACTGGATCACAAGGTCTTCGGCGTCCAAAATTGCGCCGTGGACCTTCGTCAGTTGAGCCAGTCGAGGCATCAATTCAAGGGTCATGAAGTGTCCTGACAAGGCAAAGACGACCGGACGCGCAGACTACCAGTTGCCTCGCTTCTGGCGTTCAGCGAAGCTCATAGTCGCTAACTGGGGGAAACGATTATGCACAACTTTGCAAGCTACATGGCAGAGAGCCAGCTCCTGACGCTGGCAACGCTTATTCTGATGGTCGTGCCCTTTTCTACCAACCTTGGTACTTTGCCGTTGCTATCTCGATTGGAGTGCTGGTCGCATCTTGGATCGTACGTGCCGCATTCATGTCCTTCGCGGCGAGAGGGACCGATCGCGGTACGGGTCCTGCCAGCTAGGCCCCTTCGTCCAGCAGTGAGTGGATAAGCTCGAACAGCCCGCACGCCAACCACGCCAAGAGCAGCGCCAGCGAAAGACAAAACCGTCCGTTTGCGCAGATGGACGTCAGCGAGGGTGAGTGCACCACCACGGTCTTAACTGCTCGTGGCTATGAGCCTGACATGGAAAGCAATCCGATGATCTGGCTTCATGTTGAAGTTGACCCGGTGATTTTCCTGCTGCTGCTTTCGGCAGTCAGGGTTCACCTTCGATAAGGTATACGGGGCCGGGAGACCGGCTCCGTTTCTTTTGACTTGCATTCGGCGAATGTGATTACGCGACCTCTTGAGCCTTCAAGGCCTCGCGCACCGCCACTCCGAGCGGGGTCGGAATGTATCGGATGCCCTTGTAGCTTCCTTCAAAAAAGTACTCGCGCCGTCGCACAACCAGCGCGTCAATGGGCGAGGCGAGATGTGGGAAGAGGGGTTTGAGCCTGCGCGAAAGGGCGATGGTCTCTGGCCGAATGCTGTACCGCGCGTCGCCGTGAGACATGCTGCATGAGTCGTCTCCGTACAGCAGGCCAAGTCGGATGTGCTTAGGCACGGTTTGAACGATCTTTACCAGCCGCTCAATCAACTGCGGATCGAAGTCGCCTGCCGCCGCCGGGGGCGCTTCAGGCTTCAGTCCGCCGGTAAAATGATGGATCGACGCGTTTGGAGCGGCGCTCTCGACAGCAATGCAGATCGAACTCGCTAAGGCGGGATCGTCAAAATGTACCGTTACCAGTTCCATGATGGCCCTCCAGTTCTTGGTAGGCCAACTAAATATCAAACGATGAATGCCTTTCATGCGATTTTTGGATCAATTTTGGCACTTCAGGGGGCGAGAAACGGCATCCTGTCTCGGCCAGCCAAGGTGCGGCGCGCGCCCCTATATTGATTTCTCGTTCCGACGCCCAATCTGCTCCAGTCATCCAGCCCCCGATCTGTTGCTCCACTTCCAGTTAATCCCTAAAGGGATTTAACTGGAGCGGAGCAGATCAGGTGCGCCAGTCGCTCCGGTTCTGCTCCGGTCAACTGGAGCAGCCAGCGCCCCTAGTCGTCGTCGGCCACCTCAATGAACTTCTTCGGCTTGCGGCGCTCATCAGGCCGCTCGACCTCGACCAAGGCGCCCGTCTCGCGCCATGTCTTGAGCAGCGCCACGACTTTAGCCCGGTCCTGCTTGTCGGTAAGGCTGAGACCCAGCGTTTTGGCGACTGCGATGCCAACCCAGCCGTCCGCCCGTTGGTCGGCCCGCCACTGGCCCTGCTTGATCGCCAGCGCGCACCACTCAAAATCCGACGCCGTAACCCCGGCCAGCAGGTCAGGCCACTCCCAGCGCGTCGCAACGCCGATATCGTCGCCCTTCAGATGATCGAACGGATTGCCGCTGACCCGGCTCAACGGGTTGTTGTCGAGATCGACCGAAACCAGCTCAAACCAATCCCGCTTGTCGGCTGGCTCGGTTAGGTTGGCCTTGTCGGCATAGGCTGAGAAATACAATCCATGATGATCGACGCCTGCGTTCTTAGCTTCAGCTTCGGTCATGCTATTGAGCACGCGGGCGGAGCGGCAACCGTCCGTCAGCGCGACGCCGCCGCGCGCGCTCTGCACCGTAACCTCCTGCTCGCCCTTCCGAACGTGGTGGACCAACTCAACGGCGCAATTGCCCTTGTCGGCGACTTTGTCCCATTCCTTCACCACCATGTCGATGGCGTTATTGTCGTTCTCCGGAACCTTATGCGACGAAATGAACGGATCGACGATCACCACGTCGATGCCGCGCTCTTCGATCTCTGCAATCAGCGCGTCCACGACTGGCGTGCAGATCACGGTGTCGCGGCCTTCCGTTTTGGCGATGACGAGGGGGCGTTCGCGGCCGTGATCGACAAACAGCCGATCACCAAGATGATGTTCAGAGAGTTCAAACTGCTTAGCGGTGGCTTGTATGCGGCGCGTCGTTTCCATGGCAGGGTCTTCGAGGTTGAAGTGCCAGACGCGAAGCTGCTCTGAAGCCGTGCCGAGTAACGCCTGGCCTGAGACCATCGAGAGCATTTCGGTAATGATGAGCGACGATTTGCCGAGAGCGCCCGGCGCAACCGTGGCGCTGACATATTCACTTCGCCGCGCGACGAACCAACCATCACCGGGGTTTCGATGGATGATACCTTGCGAGTGCATCAATTCAAGCCCCTCCTGGCGACCGCACATGTCGCACGTCGCGTCCTCCTTCAGATCGGTCGCAGCCGCAAAGGATTCCTGCACTGTCCCACCGCGACACGCGCCAAGATGGCCGGGATCCGATTCACCCTCTGCCGCCAGAATTAAGACCTTCTTGGCAAGGCATGCCTTCATCGGAGGGGTCCGCCTCGGTTCGGGCACCATCCAGACGCATCGTCCAGAACACTTCGCAGCTCAGTACACACTTTAGTAGGCCCTATGATGCTACTCCACGAAATAGAATCTGTTGGTGCCAGCTCCGACTCACCCAGCCAGTGTTTCGGAAAAATGCAATCCGGCGATCCTTGGCGCGTGCCTCGGGTGAGTGTGGCAGTCGGATTGGCCATTTTGGCTCACTCAAGTCTCCAAGCGCGTCAGCTTGTCGACAGCTGATCCTAATAGAGGGAGAACAGAGAGCGGATCTGCTCAGGATTGCGAACCGACCCAAAGGGAGGGGATATGGACCCATTTAACAGCATCAACCCATTCGACCGGGCTGCTTACAACGACGCGGTGACACAACCGCAACAGCAGCAAGCGGAGTTTGAGCCGTACTTGGATGAAGTCCCGCAGCTTGATACCACTGCCGTCGCAGGGGTTCCTGTTTCTCCAGATCGCTACTATCCTCATCTGCCTGACGAAGACCGTAGACTTACCGAGGCGTTGGAACTTGGGGCCAGCGGTCCTCATCCCGAAGACGCAGTCACCAGAGGCGTCGGGCACGTCGCTGCGCAGCACAACGCGCGGGAGGCTTCGAGTTGGCCGAGCGAGCTGACTGCGGAAGGTCACGATCAGGATTCGCTGCGAGGGATGATCGGCGAATCCGTCCTAGCATCGTCTCTCAAGCCAACCGCGCACGATCACCAAGCACCGGATCTCGGAGAAGCCGTTCGTCACTTCAACTGGAGCGACGGCTACCAGCCGGCTCCGAACGAGCTGACCGGGAGCGCCCCCCTTTCAAGTCACGCGCCCCTCATGGGTGAGGATTACAGCGGGCAGTTGAGGCCTGCGAAGAGGCAGAGGACGCTAAGCCATGCGGAACTGGATGCCATTGAGCGCCAGCTGAGCGAGCCGGGCAATTCAATGGCTCGTGTGCTGATGGAAAACGCCGGCGCACCGTCGCCTTTCGGGCCAGCGGTCGGTTCACCATTGGTCCTTCCTGAGGAAGGTTACGATCAGGATCAGCTGTGGGCGATGGTGCAAGACGCCGGCCCATCATCGTCTCTCGAGCCAACCGCGCGCCATGAGCAGACCCTGAATTTAGGAGCGGTTGTCCATCCCTTCAACTTCAGGCAGGGCAACCAGCACGCGTCGGCTGCGCTTGACGGTAGCGGCATCCCGCCGAGTCAGGACAGCCCACCAAACAGCTTTATCGTTCACAATGACCGCTACACGGCGCTATTCGTGCCCGCGGCGGCGATGAGGCCAAGCACCCCACTCAATGCGCCAGGCCCTGCCATTCCTCTCGGATCTCGACAGGAATACGTTCCGCAGCCCAGCGCACAGCCAGCGAATCGAGTCTCACCAGCGCTGCTTGGACGTTCGATGCAGCAAGCCGCCCCGGCGTCCTCCAGGGCTGACAGGACATCCCCGGCGGCCCGCGAAATTTATGCTGCATCATTCGCTGTTCCGGAGAATTTTTCGCACGGCACCCAACCCGCCTCGGACACGATGCGTTCGAAGCTCGGCCGCTGGGGCCTCTTGCCGGACGCGGCGCAGCCGGAAAAGCAATACGACATTCGCGGCGAGCTCTACACCGCCCTCCTGGGGCCGGGGGGGCCCAATGACGTTCGGCTCATCCATCACCCACGAGAGTAGACGCCGCGCACACTCCCGACGCTAGCAGCCCGTCCACATAGGTCCGGTATTGGGCTTGTTAATGGACCATAGCTGGCTCCAGCGACGATTGCGTGCTTGGCTCGGGACCGGCTGTGCGGGAGAGCGCTACTCGGCCCGATTAACTTGCGCCATCATCGCTGTGCGGCTCCTCGGCGAGCCGCATAGCCATCGCCCTTTGATCTTTGCCGAGAGCCGGGACCAAGCTGCGAAGAACACCTACGGTGTTATTGCCGTTGCGTTTTACAGCATTGCCATTAATCAGGGCCTCCTCAAGTCCCGAGACAGGGGAAATCCTCGGAGTAAAGAGGCTGCTTCCGGCGCCCTGTTGAACACGCGTCGGCCGAGCTTAGCGGGTGTGGTCGTCCATTAGCCCAGATGCACATCCTGGTCGCGGCCTTCCGCAGAATGCTATTTTGGCCAACGCTGCGCTGCGCAGCGGCGTCGTCGATCCGCCTCGAGTCTGTCAGTGCCGTATCTTCGGGATCAGCAATGGTCGGATACCGATCTCCATCGTTTTAGCGCCGATCGACGACTTCCACAGCTGAGCCAGTGCTGCCCGACGTTGCCGCCACCGCTTGTGTCCTGGTTATAGCTCTTGACATCTGCATTCAGCGCTTCGGCGGAAAGCCGGCCAGCAACGCCTTTCTTGTTTTTTGACGCAGATGTCGCTGAACCTTCAAGATTAGTGCATAACCGTGGCGTTGTCTGTCGCAGCTCCGGCTTTGAACTCTTTGACATCAGGATCTCGGGGACCGAAGCGAGCTATCGCCAAATTTGGTGACGGCGATGCCGGTCAGCGGCGGCGATTATGGGCTGACGGTCGGCCGGTTTGGCGATGACCTCGATCCCGTCGTTGAATGTCACAGTGCTCGGCGGCGAAGTCTTAGAAGGCGAGCAGCGTGTCTTGGTCCTTGCTCAGGCAGTCGGCCACCTTCTCGTATTTCAGCGCGTAGCTCTCGATGAAGGCGTCGAACGCCAGCTCGGGGACGACCTTCGTTTCAGCCATCCAGATTTCCTGCCAACGCGCGCTTGGCTTTCAACTGCGGGCCCTTTGACAGCTTGGCGGGCACGTTCGCGGGACTTGTGCACCCAGGAGCGCTGCTCGCGCGTTTTCGGCCAGACCCCGCCGGCCACCTTCCCGAGCCCGAGTGCGCCATCGGTCAAGCCAACCAGTTCCTTCGGCCTTCCGGCGTCGCGCCGATCAACACGAGGATGCACTGCTTTTCGTCCTCGAGCCGGGCCTCGAGATGGAGGCCATCAGCGCGGATGTAGACGTAGCGTTTCGCCGACGCGCTTCTGGCACGCGGTGTGCTCGTCGAGCTAGCCATCCCTAGGCGACCGATCGCCGAGGCCGACAATCCGGCAGCATCCTTGCCGAGCAGCGCAGCCAGCGCTTCCGAGGCGTCGCCAGTCGAGATCCCCTTCAGGTAAAGGATAGGCAGCAGCGTCTCGATCAACTTCGAACGGCGTATGTAGGGTGGAAGGATCATCGACGGTGAGAACCGGATGCGGTCGGGAATCGGAGGCGACCCCCTGGCGATCGCGCACGCGCGGCTGGCGGATAGCGACCGGACCGATACCGGTCGTCACCTCCCCCTCTGGCAGGTGACCGTGCCGGGCGATGCGCTGGTGGCCGGCCGCGGTCCTTCAAATCGGGATGCTTGCCGAGATAGTCCGCGACCTCGGCTTCGATCGCCTGAGCGAGATGGACGTGCCCAGTTGCGCAAGACTTTTGTGAGTTGATCGGCGACGGTTCCTGGCGGAATCAACTTGATAATGTTGTCTTTGGATAGGGCATATCGGTCCTTCGGTGAAGAAGTGGAGGCGTCAAGCACCCACGATATGCCGCCTTTTCGATTCCCGCCGTCACCAACTTTCGGCGATCTCGACCGAAGCTGCTACCTCCATCTAAGTCATATCGTTCATCATGTGTGAACGCCTTCACGTCGCACTTGATCCGAGACAAGTCGTAGACCAAAGCTCGTTTACGCAAGCCGGCGAGGCGTTTCGGACTTCCTGCCGGCCTAAATTGACGATCGCAGCACCAAATCTATGCCTTAGCTGATCCAAGCCTTCACGGCCGATCCGGCCACCCGGCCGGGGTCATAGGCCCGTCTGGCCTCGGGCGAGGGATCAATTTCACGAGGCGTTTGCTTGTCCCCGTCTGCGGCGGTGAGGATAGATGAACGCCGCATCGAAAGATGCCTCGGCCAGTGGCACAGGGCGTGCAGTGCGTTTGTTGCGTGGGAAATTTCAGTGTCCCGGCTCAGGCATAAAGGGCGCGGCGTATTTTCGTGACACGAGTGTCGTCTTTCCTTGGGACACCCGACGCGATTTCGTAACAGGTCAATGTAGGAGGAACTGTTGATCCACGAATTACCTCCGCAACAGTCCAGGTTCCTCGTTCGAAGGGGGACCACCGGCTGGATGGTTTATGATCGAGAACGCAAGGGGCCGGCGCTGTTAAAGGACCACAGCTTGGCCGAGAAGCTGTCCAAGGAACGGGCCGAACAAATAAGGCAGGCACTGGTCGATGGTTCGATTAACTGCTGGCCGTGATCACTTGAGGTGAGCCTTATTTAGGAAAATGAAAGTCTATCCTGCGTTCAGCTCCGCTCTGGGGTCTCCACGCGGAGAACATAGCCATTCGTTCATGCCCCCCAGCCGGGCCTGGTGAGTTTGGCGATGATCTTGAGAAAATCGGCCTGCGAACAGCTGGGGCGTCGGACAAACCCACAGGCTTGTCCTTGCTTTCTGGCAGCATCAGCCGTTTTGCAAAGGCCTGTCCGTCACCCGCTAAGCACCAGACCGAGATGCTGGACCATGGAGTCCAGCCGCGCCGTGCGTCGCGCGGATGACGCCAATATCCCGTCGGCGAAACGCTCAGTGAAGATCTGGCGTCCGCACGACGGCGTCGCAGCGGAAGCGTTCGATGATCACCACGAGCTCTACGAACGCGGCGCCAGCGACAGATCGGTCACGCGTCGGCGTTTTTGGATACGCCGTGGAATCGTCCCGCACCTGCCACTCAACTTTCATCCAGCAGCGCTTACAGTCTCGGGTTTATGCAGCGAGGCCGACCTTTGGACCATCCGGGCTGGATGCGCCGACGTGGTTTTGCAGCAAAATCGGCGATCTGCTGCCGATGGCGCCATGGGGCCGTTCTTCGTTGTAGTCTCCACTTTTTCTTGGGCGTCCGCAAGGCTGAGGAACCGGTGCGTGTTGAGGCATTCGACCCGGAAGGCGCAGTCTTCGATGAACGCGTTGTCGGTTGGCTTACCGGGCTGGAGAAGTCCAGCGTGACACCGCGTTGGTAGGTCCAGAGGTCCAGATCGCGCGACACGAACTCGCTGCCTTCATCGACGCGGATCGTTGCCGGGAACCCCAATTCCTTGCAGGCGCTTTCCAGGATCGCCACGACGTCGCTGCCGCGGAAGGTGAACCGTGGCGCCAGTCCTGCAGCATCTCCTCGTGGAGCGACAGCCGAGATCCTCATCGGTAGCAGCCGCTACCGAAAGGGATGCACAGATTGAAAAAAAATCGAGGTTGTGACCGAGACGCGATTAAACGACCCCACCAATTTATGCAGGAGATTGCACGGCTCAGGTTAGTTAGCTTGCAGGGTGCTAGCGACTTTGGGGAGATATGTCAGTGTTGATCGTTGAAACTATTTTGAAGCCAGACCAGTTTGGCGGTATTGGACTTTTCTCCGCTACTCTTTTGCCTAAAGGTGCATTGATTTGGATTCATAACCCAATCGTTGACATTGCCGTGACACCTGAACAGTACGCAACTTTACCTCGAACATTTCAAGCTTTACTTGATAAGCACGCCTATCCAAGAGACCTCGACGTTGATGATGGTGTTTTAGAGTACAATGCTGACAACGCTCGTTTCATGAATCACAGCAATCAACCAAACACATACCAAGACGATCATTGCCGAATTTTCACAGCCCGAGACGTACAACCGGGTGAAGAACTAACTTGCGATTACTTGTCTTTCGATCCAAGGTGCGACTTATCGTGGGTTAAAGTGCTATCGCCGAATGTTGGTGCCGGAGCGGGCTAGGCGACAGTGGATTGAGTCGGGTCTGCGACTTCGATTCCCGTTGGCTAATTTAACGCGGGAGAGTTGCGTCAACTGGTTGTGGCCATCGACGCGACGCAGCTTTTCTCGGCGGCCTCGGCGAGCTTGAGGATCGTAGCGAGCCTTGTTCGAAAGACATCCCTTGAACGGTGCGCCGGAACGCGCTGGCCAACGCGCTTTCAATGAGGTTGGTAGTCCCCTCATGTGGAGTCCTCTAAATGTGTAGCGCCAGTCAAAGACTTCGTTACCGGCGCGCTTTTCCGCGAATGTCGGCAACGAGTCCTGGCAGTGACAACACTGGGCTGCTGTTATGTCTCCTGTGATTTTCCGGGGTAATTGATGAGGCGCTTCATGAAGAAGTAGATCCTGGAAAGCGAACGCTTAGCCCGAATACTTCGATGACGCCATTGACGAGAGCGGCCCTGTTCGGGTGATCGACGTATTTCTCGATTCGCTCGGTTTGGCTGAGATGCGCTTCGAGGTTGCGGAGCCAGCGGGCAGCGTCGCGCCCCCACTTTGCTCCTCGAACTCTGCCAAGAGATGGATTTATTGGCAACGACGAGGCGCCGCCACCGATGGCAGCAAGTTCAATGCCGTGAACAGCCGGGACAGGAACTTCACGTGCACGAAGATGGAGCGACGGCGTGCTCAGTTGGAGGAGAGCGTCGCGCGCTGAGTCAATTCGACGCGACCAAGCGCCAGGAGCCGGTGGAGGCGCTGGCCGCGAAGGAGACAAGGCTTGCCCAGAAGCTGACAAAGCTGACAAGCTTGTTGGCTACGAGGAAGCGCCTGCTGCTTGGTGATCTTCGCGGTCAGGGCCAGACCTAAATCGTAGGCGGCAGTTCCGCTTATGGCAACAATTCTCGTGCCATCAGCAGATCTCTCAGCAACGATCTGCTGGCCCCACACGGGAATTCCTTTGCTGCTGCTCAAGGCGGAGAGTGGCGCCGGAACGGTTAGGCAGCGCCTTAAGCGACGAAGAAGTATCGAGCTCGAGCAATCCGGCAACGGAGGCCTCAGGTGATCTTCCTTGAGCTATTTCAGCTAGGGGACTGGTTTGAGGTACAACCTTGTTCACCTCACGGATCTCGGCGGCGGTAGCTGACCCTAAAATGCTCGATCCGCGTGGTCGGAATCATGGAATTGCTCCGGAAGCATTGCTGGAGCGGAGACACCACCGGGTGATGCAGCGGGAGAGGAAGTCACGGCCCTTATCGACGTGATACCAAGTAAACGACCTCAATGGCGCCTAACGACAAACGCGCAGCCCCGCTGGAGTTCGGAGCCGCCGGCTCGCATCCTAACCCGACATAATCCGATCATCTGAACGATGCTTGGCAGCCTTGCCGCCGCCTCACGGGAGCACCCGATCACGCCTAAGCCTGATCAACGAAAGGTGTGATCTCTCGCTTGCGCAGAGCAAGCACCGCCCCCCGACCGGCCTTTCGAACCGGTTCACTGCTCCGTGGTATCTCCGCCTACGCACCTCTTGATGAAACTCCTCCTGGACTCCCCAACGACCTTCTGATCGATCGCCTGCTTCAGGCAGTCGCGTCGATCCGCGTTGCATCGAATCGTGCTTGCACTCCGAGGTAAGTCATTTCGCTTTGTGGTTGGAATTTTCGTCGCGGTCCGGCGCCCTTAAGTTGTTTGACGAAGTCTTGCTGAAACACAGTGCCGCTAAACTTCCTGTTAGGTAATTAGCCCTGTTCTTTTTTATCGCACAGACAATCAAGTCAACCAAACGGCCATTGAGCTTTGGAATTGGCGCAGTCTGTGAACGGGCTCATATCGAAGAGCCATCTGACGGGCTACGATCACCTCGAAAATCCGCGGTGGAATATCTGTCAATTCAAAGTCAATCGATGGGGGTGATCATGCCCATCATACTGGACTTGCTCTATCGCGAATATTGCCGCGCCCGTCTCGCTGAAATGCGCAAGCAGCTTCTGATCGCAGCTGAACGCTTTGAAGCACTCGAAGCGGACTACCTTATTTCGGATCAGAGTGACGACGAGAGGGCGGCGGCATACCGCAAGACCGGTCGCGGCGCGCCGCATTGAAGCAGCCAAGACCGGCAATCTCTCCCGCGTGGTAGTGGCCAAGCAATTCAACAGTCTGGGAGACAGCGATGAACACACCCGAATGCTATACCTTCACGGTGACCTGCGTCTCGTGCCTGACCATCATAGGAATGATGGTCGTTGGGGTGTGGTGAGCATGACTGTCTGCTGAAGCGGTAGCTTTAGCGAGTGCGAAACGAAGTTGGTCGGCACGCTTCGCTTTGCCCACCCGACGAGATCAGCGTCTGGAAAAACGCCGCTCGCGGGCCTTGTAGAGATGGTCGCTGATCAGTTGCCGCAGCTTGGCCCGGTCGTCGAATTCGAGCTGGACGGCGAATGGGACGATGCCGGTAGGGCACGTCATCGCTGCGATGCAGGCGCGCAAGATCATTTTCGTCGTCACCAGCGTGAGCTGCTCGCGCTGTGCCTCCGCTGCAAGCGCGGCGAGTTCCTCGCGCGAGAACATGTGATGATTGTCGAAGCGGCGCGTGCGCGCGACCTCGATGCCGCTGGCCTCCAATGTGCGGAGGAAGTGCTGGGGATCGCCGATTCCGGCGAAGGCGAAGACCCGCTCGCCGAGCAGCTGCGCGAGCGAGGCCGCATCCGGCTTCAGGCGCGCGCGCAGCTTGGGCTCGTTGCGTTTGGCGACCTCGGCGGCGACATCGTTGGCGGCGAGTCTGGCTCTCGTCTTGCCAAATTCATAAAAAGGTCAGGCCGCGCCGACGTCCTCTCGAGAGGAAGCACTGCTTGAAGCCGGAAAACTCGCTTAGGGATTCCATCAACTCGCCACGCGGGAGTGTCGTCGGGACTGCCGTGCTCTACCCAATTTCGTTCGGAAATCTCGCGAATTTTCGTGCCACAAAAGCGCTCGCTGCCGACCCTCGAGACCCCGAGTCAGCCGTCATGACGTCATCGGGCACCGTATCCCAGAATGTGCGCAGCAGTTTCTGCTTGAGTGTGCCTTCGTCGTGCTCCGGCTTGAAGAACCAGCGCGGCATCTTCAGTCCAAGTCCTGGCGTTAGGCCGAGGGGCACCGTACCCGACCAAAGACCTCGGCGAATCTTGCTCAATCTCGCAGTTACTCACCCAGCAAACGCTCGACCAACTCCCAATCCCTGCAAAGATGGCCTGCGAACTGATTCTGATATTGTCTGATCATACGCAGATTGTGCCGCTTGACGTCGGAGCCGCAGATGTGCTGTTCACCAACGCACTTGATGACGATGGCCTGCGGCTCGATCTTTGCCCCTCGGTTCACTTTCGCACGTAACGAGGAGGTAGAAAGCCGCAATGTTGTGAGACCGCGCGCCGCAGCGTAATCGAGGGGCTCGTAATAGCATAAGACGAAATATCTGTAATCCTTGAGATCGCGACTGTAGTCTGCCCCGAAGTAGCGCAAGTGAAGTGCCGTTCCAAAGCGATAGAAAACAGCAAGCCCGGTTATCTCGTTGTTGCACTCGGAAATTGCTGCGGCACCGAACTTCGACACACCCGCCTTTCTCTGCCCGGCGAGTATCCTTTCCATCCAGTCGCGACCCTGGGTGCTTCCGTGTCGAGACCTGTTTTGGGTTATGAGATCAGCGACTATGGAGTCATCGAGTTCTTCGGCTGAGGCCCATCCGATCTTCCCCCCGGCTCGCCGGAACGCCGCGACTTCAGACTTGCTTTGATTACGATCATGCGCGCACGAGGCCGCCATCATCCCGGCCACCCCTGTATCCGGCACTTCTAGATACGCTTCGGCAGAATGCAAAACGACCGTACCCCCAATGTGCTCCGCGAATTCCACCGCCGCCGGGTAGGGCATGTACGGCACTACAACGCCGGCATATCCCCGCTCCTGAGCATAGTTTAGAGCGCTGCGTCCCAACTCGCCTAAAGCCTCATACCTTCGCCTGCCCTGAATGCAGGGTATCTCGTTGTGGGTGTTGCGCCGACCACCCAGCCAGAGAAAACTTTGTTGCCAACGGCCGGGAATTCCAGCCATGCAATCTGGCAGGAAGAACAAACCAGGTGATTGGTCTCCCTCCCAAAGCGTGCACGCAGCCACGACTCCGGCCGCCCCGCGGACCGCAAGCACGTCCGTTGCGCCGAGCGAATGTTCGAGCGCTCGCAGCCACCGGTAGCTGTTATAGAAATTGTTATCACCGACGAGGGCATCCCATTCATGCTCGTCAAAGCCGCATAGACCTTCCGCGACCGCTGAGGAGAACGGGACTAACAACTTGCTCCTGAATGGTACAAACGTCATGGGTGTCGCCCCGCATGGCGTGGGACACGGACGCCTTCAATGATGATCGCGTGCGGGCTTTGGAGATATGCATGTAGCTCCGTGGGAAGCTGATCTATACGGGCGCATGTGGGCACAAACAGTTCTCTCCATTTCAATGATCGGAACCCGGCTTGTGCTAATGAACTCTCCAAAGAGGGAGCGGGCCAATGCCATGCAAATACGCCGCCTTGTTCTCCATTTTTGCAGAACTCGACCTTAATACGCCCACCTTCTAAATATGGGTTCTCAGGATCGTCTACGACGAGCCTGAAGCCACAGGGTTCGTACCAGTTTGGATGTGGATTGTAAGCTGGATGAGTGGACAACGATATCAAGCGCCCGCCAGGACGCAACAGTTCGGCCATTTCGGCGCACATGCTGTCCAGCTCACTTTTGGTGGCGGCATAGGGCAGCACATAGGATGCAAGTACCAAGTCGAATTGGGCTGCCATGTTGGCATGGAGATGAGTGACGAAGGAGAGATTGATCCCCTCTTTTTCTGCGCGACGCCGCGCGTAGTTTAGCATGCCTGGCGCCGGATCATATCCTACAACAGAGGCTGCTCCGCGTTGCTTAAGTATTCGCGAATATGCCCCCGCGCCGCACCCAAAATCGAGGATGGAGAAGCCATCAACGTCACCCATCACCTCTAGTACGCTCGGCACTTCGATGTATTTTTGAAGGGGCCATTCAGTCATATTCTCGTGCAGACTTGCAAATTCATCGAATTGGGCCGCGCTGTCGGACACGGACGCGCCTCTCGAGGCGCCGTCCCCGTGTTGGCACGAACCCAGTGTTTTTTCTTCGGGTGACGGGCAAGAACCGCCGGACAACGCAACTTTGGCTGGGAACGGTGAGGATGCGAGACTCATGCTTCGATCCGTTCTGACCAGACCGAAACTGTCTTAGATCTGTCGAGATATTTTTCGTAGAGTTCTTCGAGCATTTTCTTGCCGACGACGGCGAGCTCAGCTTGATAGGCTTTGCGATCGGTCACCTCAATGCGCTCGATATAGTCCCACGGCCCGCCTGATATGCCGACGCCGGTTTCCGTGATGCGGTGCGTCGAATAGCTGACGATAGTCTTCAATTTACTGGCGACGACATAGTCGACCTCACGTTCGAAGCGTTCATACTCCGCTGCGCTGACACCCGGCTTCAGTGCGGCAAATACAAATCGGACAACAGCCATTTTCGATCCCTCTCGTGTCGCGGCATATCAAAATCCAAGTGGCCAGCTCTGAGCCAAGAGAGTCGGCAACGATCGCCTCAGTGCATTCCAGGGCGCACTTGCGCTGGCCCCTTAGCTGATGGACATCGCTCGGCGAAAATGCTCACACAAAACGCGCAGAGCGCCTCGTGCCCTAAGGGAACACATCGGTGAGGGTGCTCCGAGAACATGAGCGATGGTGGGCACGCGCTCGATGATTGCCGATTGCCGTCCGTGATGCTCGGCGCACTCCTAAGCATCGCTACCACTCTCAGGGCGTGAGTAAGGGCCAACTGCTGTACAGCACGAACGACAAAGGCAATCGCGCCGCACCCGGCGGGCTTTCAATTCACGGCCTGTCGATGGCCTTGATGTGATTAGCCGAGCAAGGGCCATATGAACTCCGGGCTGCGCTATCTGCCAGACGGCCACATTGAAACGAGTTTGCGCAGGACCTCAGCAAAGTGCGTGCCACAAACGGCTTATGCCACTTGCGTAGCAGGCGGACAAAACAACCACTTCACGCCGTACGGCGGAATACTTGCGGTCTTGTCGAATTTCGCACATGCACGTCTTGATCCACACACGGCTGAATATGATCAGCCGGCGACTGCGCGGCAGCGCCCTCTTCGCGGGCTTCCGCCACGCCGATAAAATAACAAGGCGAAATGGGTGGACCGAATGTATCACACGATGAATGTGAATTCCTCTCGGCTACTCACCACACCGGAGCGATGTTAGATCGGGCAACGAGGTCGATGGGGAATGTCAGTATCTGGCGGCGTGAGCGAACATTCTAGGCCCCGCGGCTCAATTTAGGCGCCGAGCCATCGTCAGCAGAAGTCCCCCGGAATGCTTGATCAGCGTATGATATACGTCTAGCAGCGTGTCCGGGAACCGGCCCAAATAGCTTGTAAAGTCGTGCGGTACTGGCATGCAAATTGCCAGCTCCGTGGCTAGCCAAATGGGGGGGGGGGGGATTCATTGACCTGCCAACCCCTCTAGCTTGCCGCCTGACTCGAAAGACGATGTGGTTCAACGCTAGTTGCGGAGCATATTGACCTGCATGTGCGGAATTGTCGGCATTGTGGGACGCCGTCCGGTCTCCGAGCAATTAATCGTTTCCCTGAAGCGGCTACAATATCGCAGCTATGACTCTGCAGGCGTAGCAACGCTGGAAGGCGGTCATTTCTACAGACAGCGCGCCGAGGGCAAGCTCAAGGCGTTAGAGAACCGACTGCGCGCCGCGCCGGTGTGGGGGCATACCGGCATCGGGCATACCCGCTGCGCCACCCACGGAAAGGCAAGCGAGAAGAACGCCCATCCGCATGCGACTGACAATGTGTCGGTCGTTCATAACGGCGTAATCGAAAATTATCCAGAGCTGCGCGCCGAGTTGGAACGAAAGGGTGCACAATTCGTCTCCGAGACGGACACAGAGGTAGTCGCTCACATGGTCGAATCCCATTTGATCAAGGGCTATTCGCCTAAGGACGCGGTGAAGGCTTCGCTGCCCAAACTGCGTGGTCCGTTCGCGCTGGTTTTTCTGTTCAAGGGCTACGACGATTTATTGATCGGGGCCTGCAATGGGTCGCCGCTTGCTATCGGCCATGGCGACGGAGAAATGTATCTGGCGTCGGATGAGATTGCACTTGCGCCTTTCACGGAGAGCATTACCCATTTGGAAGACGGCGACTGGGCCGTTCTGACCCGCAACTCCTTCACGATCTACGACATGCAAGGCGTCATTGCCCATCGCGAGGTGCTGAAATGCAGAGCCTCGCCGGCTCTCGTCCGAAAGGCAAATTATCGTCCTTTCATGCTCAAGGAGATCCACAGGCAACCGGAAGTCGCCGGCCATACGCTGGCGCGCTATGTCGACGCGTCGGCCGATCGCGTCGCATTCCCTCAGACGCTCCCATTCGACTTCAACGACATTGGTCGAATATTGATCACCGGCTGCGGCACCGCACGCCATGCCGGCCACATCGGCAAATACTGGTTCGAGCGGTTGGCCCGCATCCCCGTCGAGGTCGATGTCGCTTCGGAATTACGCTACCGGGAACCGCCCTTGCGCGAGCGCGATCTCGCCATCCTCATTTCGCATCCGGCGAGACGGCTGATACGCTGGCTGCGCTGCGTTTTGCCAAATCTCAGGGACTGCGCACGCTCTCCGTGGTCAACGTGCCGAGCTCGACAATTGCGCGAGAGAGCGAGACCGTGCTGCAGACGCTGGCCGGCCCCGAAATGGGCGTCCCCTCGACCAAAGCCTTCTCGTGCCAGTTGATCGTGCTCGCGGCTCTTGCGATCGCCAACGGGAGAGCGCGTGGTGAATTGTCCCGGGCCACCGAGGCCACGCTCGTACAGGAGTTGCGCGAAGTTCCTCGCCTGATGACAGCTGCACTTACAACCGAACCGCAAATCGAGAAGCTCGCGCGGGAGGTCGCCAAGTCGCGTGGCGTGCTATGTCTCGGTCGCGGCAGCTCCTTTCCGCTGGCGCTGGAAGGAGCGCTGAAGCTGAAAGAAATCGCCTATATCCACGCCGACGGCTATGCTGCGGGCGAGCTTAAACACGGTCCGCTTGCGTTGATAAGCGATGGTGTGCCTGTCGTGGTGATCGCCCCTTCCGACTCGCTGTTCCAAAAGACGGTCTCAAACATGCAGGAAGTTGCAGCAAGAGGTGGCAACATCATCCTAATAACCGATCCAAAGGGCGCCGAGGCGGCCTCTGTGAACTCGCTCGCGACCATCGTATTGCCTGACATGGGGGCAAGCTTTACTCCGATAGTTTATGACATTCCGATGCAGCTCTTGGCGTATCATACCGGGTTGCTGATGGGCACAGATGTTGACCAGCCACGCAATCTCGCTAGGTCTAAGTCGGTCATTGTCGAATAGGTTGCCTTGATTTTCGCCGACCCGACGCTCACCACCAGAATATCGGCGTACTTCGAGCGGGTTGGTGACATCGGTCAAGTTGCGTCGAGCGCGCCGCAGCTTGACTCTTCCTTTGAACCTAAGCTGAACTGCAAGACGCCGGCCTTGGGCGATACCCCGCTCAGCACTTTACGTGACGCAATCAGCATCGCGCCAACCCTTCTTGGCGTGACCATCCCGCATAACGACCAACGCTTCATGGCATCGGGGCCCCGTCTTTCAAACGGCGCTCAAGATCTTCCGGTTTTCTTCCCAAATGCAGGAACTTGCCGGCGCCGCGGCTGTGGCGTGCTCATCTGGGCGGCGACGACCTCCCCGTCATTCATTGGCTGCACGATCGACCTGTTTGTAAGTGTGAGGAGCAGCCAGAGCGCAAGTTCAAGAAGACAGAATTGACGTGCCGACTGACGTCAATGAGATTGTCGATCACGTCAGCTGCGCCGGACCCTTTCGCTTCATTCTGCGTGTGCAGTGTTTTGCGAAAAGATAATGCTCAAACAATTACCTAAAGCGCGATGACGATTTCTTCCTAATCTCATCGCCCTTTCAGGCGGTGTTCCTAAATAACCATGCAGCGAGCGTTGTGGCCGCAAGGGCCCCAATCAGTTGCGCGATGATGAAGGGAACAACGCTACTCGGAGCGATACCGGCAAAGGTGTCGGACAGCGATCGTGCGATCGTCACCGCGGGATTGGCGAACGAAGTGGATGCGGTGAACCAGTAGGCGGACGTTACGTACAAGCCAACGGCGTAAGGAACCACAGCGGGAGTTCGGCTCGCGCAGCCGAAGATCGTGACGAGCAAACCGAACGTTGCGGCGGCTTCTGCGATCCACTGTCCTGCTCCGGTTCGTTGTGTGAGCGAGACTTGCCAGAGCGGAATATCGAACATCAAATGTGCCGCAAAGACCCCCGCGAGCGACCCGGCAATCTGCGCGAGAATATAGGCCCACAGGGCTCGCCACGTCAGTTCGCCTCGCAAGGTCAAGGCCAGACTGAGCGCGGGATTGAAGTGCGCTCCCGACAGCGGCCCGAAGACCAGGATCAGGACCACCAGGATCGCACCAGTGGAGATGGTGTTGCAGAGAAGCGCGAGCGCGACGTTGCCGCCGGCGAGCCGCTGCGCCATGATACCGGACCCGACCACGGCAGCGAGAAGGAACGCCGTGCCGAGCCCCTCCGACACAATGCGTCGTCCCAAGGACGGCATCAGAATTGTCCGAGCGGCGCATTTCGTAGGACCGATCTCCTCAAGTCCGCTCTTTCGCGCCATTTCATCTCGCTGATCATCGGGTTGCATTGAGTGTTCCTGCACAAGGGACATTTTGGCTGCTCGACCGCTTGGGCCGCTCACGCTCGTCGCAAGGATGCAATGAAGCGGCTCAATTCAGCGGTCAACTCAGAACTGCTCTTGGACAGCGCCTGCGCCGACTGCAGGACGCCGCCTGCCGCTGTATCCGTGGTTGCGGCGCCATGGGCGACCTGGCTCATTCCGCTCGCAACCTCCGAGGTTCGCGCGGCGGTCTGCTGGATGTTGTGCGCAATCTCGCGCGTTGCCAACAGCTGCTGTTCAACAGACTCCGACACAGCACCCGAAATCTGCGAGATGCGGTCGATCGTTGCGCTAATGGAAACGATTTCAATCACCGATTTGCGGGCGACCGACTGCATCGCGCCGATTTGCGCAGCAATCTGCGAGGTGGCATCAGAAGTCTGATCCGCCAAAGCCTTGACTTCCTGCGCGACCACCGCAAAGCCGGTGCCGTATTCGCCCGCACGTGCGGCTTCAATCGTGGCGTTGAGCGCAAGCAAGTTGGTCTGGCGTGCCACTTGCGCAATGATCCGAACGACGTCGCCGATCCGTTCGGCCGCATCAGTGAGCTCGGAGATCTGCCTGTCAGTCTGCGCCGCCTGGCGGACCGCCTCCAGCGCAATCTTCGAGGATTCCTGCACCTGCCGCCCAATTTCGGAGGCAGAGGTCATCATCTGTTCCGTCGCGGCAGCAATGAGCTGGATATTGGAAGAGGCGCTGTCGGATGCTGCCGAGACGTGGCTCGAAACGCCGGTCGTGTGCTTGGCCGACTGAGTGAGGCCAAGAGCCGCACTTTCAAGCTGGCGGGAGGCGTTAGCCACCGTCTGAATGACGTTACCGACGGCCGCCTCGAACGCATCAGCAAGCCGCTCTAGCTCCGCGCGGCTTCGCTCGCCCTGCAGGCGGTCGCGTTCCAACTGTTCGGCAAGGTCGCGCTCAGCCTTCAGGCGCATGCCCTGCTTGAAGTCCTCGACCGCCCGTCCCATGTCCCCGATCTCATCTTTACGATCAAGACCCGGCAGAACAATCTCGAACTGACCGGCACCAAGCCGACGCATCGCCACCGTCATACGTGAAATGGCACCGCCAATGCGATGGCCGAACAGCAGCGCAAACGTCGCGACCAGGCCCATCGCCCCAACCACCAGCCAAAACAGGAGATCGCGGGCATTTGCCGCGCGCAAGCCAGCCGCGGCGCTTCGGCGATCGGCTTCTGCAATTGCCTGTGCCAATGCCGGTCGATGGCTGCCATAAACCTTGGCAATATCCTCCATCTCCTCGTTCAGCGACTGCTGGACCAACATGAAGGCAGAAAATGCGGCTTGATAGGACTTGAGAAGCCTCTCAAGTTCGGGGCGAATACCCGGTGAGAGATCTGAGGTGGCCAGCAGCCCGGCGAATTCGGCGCCAGACTTGTCAAAATCCTGGCCGTATTTTTCTTCGCCGTGCAGCATGAAATCCTTTTCATACCCGCGCATCCTCTCCATGAGAACGGTCAACCTTGGCTGGTCGAGCTCGGCAAGCCGCCCTTCCAGCTGAAGCTCGGCCGTGCGCAGCCCGCCCTGGAGCCCCTCCTCGGCGTTAAAACCAAGCGCGCGCTCGGCCGAGACGATGTTCTGAAAGCGAGCGGCGTAGAGGTCGATCCCGCTCCGCAGTCCGGAAGAGCTCTTGAGAGGATCGCCCTCAGGCAATCGCGCCGCAATGCCTTCGATGTCGCCGAGCATCGCCATTTCGTGCTTGAGCAGCTCGGCATGGCGCTCAATCATTGCCTCGTCGCGCCGACGCAGGAATTCGGTCGTCACATGTTGCGATTCCAGAAAGCTCTGGGAGAGCGCCGCAAACCGGTCACGGACGCGAGCGGCCTCGTCCGCATCACCCTGGACCTGCGCCGCGTGGTTCAGCCCGACCAGGCAGATCGCGCCGGTCGCAATGACCGCGATAATGCCAAGCAGGCCGATCTTTAATCGCAAGGAGGCACTGAATGTTCGGCTGGCCGGAATCTGCAGCTTGAGCAAGCGCCACAATGGGGTGCGTTTGAACGAGAGCGCGCGAAGTGTGAGAGCTGAGAACAATGCTTTCTTTCCTTAAATGGCGCATGGCTTGCCAATCCTGCGGCCGATGAAAAACTGTAAGACGTGAGACTATCACTCAACGCTAAACATGCCGCTGCCGTTTGTCGGCGACGGCCCAGCCAAGTCTAGGGCGAACTGGCAGACAGACCGATCTGCCAGTGGATTGGGTGCATTTGTGCTCGCCAAGGAGACCATCAGGACGAGCGCACAGGTCAGTTGGGGCTCATCATTCAAGTGGCTCGTTAGCGGCAGCATAGGGGGCCTACGGCGGCTCCACGCGAGGGAAGAACTAGGTTTTTACGGGAACAGGCCGCGTGTTTCCTTGGCACCGCGAACACGCTCGACGCCTATTGCCATGGCCGCGGTGCGATTGAACAGATTTTCGCCTTTGCTTCGCGCCAGGACACGCTCGAAAGCACGATCCAGGAGTTGATACTCCCGGCGCATGACTTCCTCCTCCTCCCAGAACAATCGCTGAAGGTCCTGCACCCATTCAAAGTAACTGACGACAACACCTCCCGAATTGCAGAGAATATCGGGAATGACGAACACCTCGTCCTGGCGTCCTTCCAGAATTCGGTCAGCTTCCGGCGTGGTCGGTCCGTTGGCGCCTTCGGCAAGGATCCGGCAGCGCAGTTTAGCGGCCATTCCAGCGTCGATGACCCGTTCGACGGCAGCCGGAACAAGCACGTCGCACGGCACGGTCAGGATCTCTGCAGGATCCAGAGCGAGCTCATTGGAGTAGCCATCAAGGCTTCCTTGCGAGGCTGCGTGCCGGACCAGTTGTGGTATGTCGAGCCCACGAGGGCGGTAGAGCGCGCCGGTGTGATCGCTGACCGCGATCACTTTCACTCCCATGTTATGCAGCTCAAGCGCGGCGATCGAACCGACGTTTCCAAATCCTTGAACAACGGCGGTTGAGCCATTGAGACGGATTTTGAGCTCGTCTGCAGCGCGCCTGACCAGATGAGCCACACCCCGGCCTGTCGCTTCACGACGGCCGAGCGTTCCACCAGCGCTGACGGGCTTGCCCGTCACGATCTCGGTGACGGTTTGGCCCTGGTACATCGAATAAGTATCCATGAACCAGGCCATGATCTGCTCGTTCGTACCGAGGTCAGGAGCCATAACATCGGTGTGTGGCCCAACGAAGGGGATCATTTCCTGCATATAACGGCGCGAAAGCGCCTCAAGCTCGCGCTTCGACAAGGTCGAGGGGTCGACATTGATGCCGCCCTTGGCCCCGCCATACGGCAATCCGACCAGGGCACATTTCCAGCTCATCCAAATGGCGAGCGCTGCAACTTCGCCGAGGTCGACTGTGGGCGCGAACCTGGTGCCCCCTTTTGTCGGGCCAAGCGTCAAATGATGCTGTACCCGGTAGCCCTCGAACACCGCGGTGGTGCCATCATCCCGGTGAATTGGACACGATACTGTGACAGATCGCTTCGGCAACAACAGGCGCGGTCTCGCATCATCCGGTATGCTCAGGTAATTCGCGATCACCTCGAATTGCTTTACGGCCATCTCAAACACTGGCCCACGATATGCAGTCACGCTAGCTCCTCAAGCTGGATATGAAAAATTGAACGCTCATGCGTCGGGACGCTTTGGGCCCTGAACAGGTGATGCGATTTCGGGACGTGGAGATGGTCGCCGTTATCGCAAGAGCGCAGCTTGCGCTCACGCCGAATAGAGGACCAATGCCACGAAAGCGAGATTGACGAGGGCGGCCACGATCGCCAGCAACCAAGTGGTCGCAGGCGAAATGTCTGGAGTATCTTGCGAGTCTGGGATCCAAAGGGGCGGCGGCGGCATCTCAATGTCTCCGAAAGCTTGCATTGCAGCGGATCGAGCAAGCAAGATGAAATTGCCTCATGGCCATCAGGCGAGCCAGCTGTTCAAATCTATGGCGCGGCCGTGCTGATCTTGATCAAGACTAGAGAGGCTCTGAACCATGTTTAGCTCGTGGCGTTCACATCGCCTTGACGATGTTCTCGGTGACCTTCTTGGCGTCGCCGAGCAGCATCATGGTGTTGTCGCGGTAGAACAACGGGTTGTCGATGCCCGCGTAACCCGAAGCCAGCGAGCGCTTGATGAACATCACCGTTCCGGCCTTCCAGACCTGGAGCACCGGCATGCCGTAGATCGGCGAGGTCTTGTCCTCTTCGGCCGCCGGGTTGGTGACGTCGTTGGCGCCGATCACGAAGGCGATGTCGGCCTGCGCGAATTCGGAGTTGATGTCCTCGAGCTCGAACACCTCGTCATAGGGCACGTTGGCTTCGGCCAGCAGCACGTTCATGTGGCCGGGCATGCGGCCCGCGACCGGGTGAATGGCGTATTTCACCTCGACGCCTTCCTTCTTCAGGATGTCGGCCATCTCGCGCAGCGCGTGCTGAGCCTGCGCCACCGCCATGCCGTAGCCGGGCACGATGATGACCTTGGAGGCGTTCTTCATGATGAAGGCCGCATCGTCCGCGGAGCCGAGCTTGGCGGGCTTCTGCTCGCCTGTAGCCCCGTCGGCCGCCGCGGTCTCGCCGCCAAAGCCGCCGAGGATGACCGAGATGAAGGACCGGTTCATCGCGTGGCACATGATGTAGGACAGGATCGCACCCGACGAGCCGACCAGCGCGCCGGTGATGATCAGCGCCGAATTGCCGAGCGTGAAACCGATGCCGGCCGCAGCCCACCCCGAGTAGGAGTTCAGCATCGAGATCACGACCGGCATGTCGGCGCCGCCGATCGGGATGATCATGAGGACGCCGAGCAGAAGCGCCAGGATGACGTTGAGCCAGAAGAACACCGGGCTGCCGGTGACGACGAGGCCGACGATGCAGGCGACCAGCGCCACCGCGAGCGCGACGTTGATGACGTGCCGGGCCGGCAGGATGATCGGAGCGCCGCTCATCCGCGCCGACAGCTTCAGGAACGCGATCACCGAGCCGGTGAAGGTCAGCGCGCCGATGGCGACGCCGAGCGACATTTCGACCAGGCTCTGGGTGTGGATATTGCCGGGCGTGCCGATATCGAAAGCCTCGGGCGCATAGAACGCGCCGGCGGCGACCAGCACCGCGGCCATGCCGACCAGCGAGTGGAAGGCGGCGACGAGTTCCGGCATCGAGGTCATGGGCACCCGCCGCGCGATCACCGCGCCGATCGCAGCGCCGATCGCGATGCCGACAATCACCAACACCCACGCGAGACCGTCAGCCGGCGGATGGTTGGCCAGCGTGGTGGCGACCGCGATCGCCATGCCAATCATGCCGAACAGATTGCCCTGGCGCGAAGAGGCCGGGCTCGACAGCCCGCGCAGCGACAGGATGAACAGCACCCCCGCCACGAGATACAAGAATGCAGAGAGATTGGCGCTCATCTCAGGTCCCCATTGATCCCATCAGCCCGAGGTGGCCGCTCACTTCGACTTCTTCTTGTACATCGCCAGCATGCGCTGGGTGACAAGGAACCCGCCGAAGATATTGATGCAGGCAAAGATCAGCGCAACGAAGCCGAAGGCGCGCGCCCAGCCCGAGCCGCTCGAGACATTGGCGACGCCGCCGGCAAGCAGCGCACCGACCACGATCACCGAGGAGATCGCGTTGGTCACGCTCATCAGCGGCGTGTGCAGCGCCGGCGTCACCGACCAGACCACGAAATAGCCGACGAAGACGGCGAGGACGAAGATCGACAGCCGGAAGATGAAGGGGTCGACGACCTGTGCAGCGTGCTCCATGGCGGCTCTCCTTAAACCCGATTTAAGATGATTTGGGCTGGAAGTTCGGGTGGATGACGGCGCCGTCTTTCGTCAGCGCCGTGGCCTTGACCAGCTCATCGTCCCAGTTCACGGCGAGCTTCTTCTCCTTCTTGTCGACCATGGTCTCGATGAAGGCGAACAGATTGCGGGCATAGAGGCCGGAGGCCGAGGCTGCGACGCGGCCGGCGACGTTGGTGTAGCCGACGATCTTGATGCCATCGAGCTCGACGACTTCGCCTGCCTTGGCGCCCTCGACATTGCCGCCGCGCTCGACAGCGAGGTCGACCAGCACCGAGCCGGGCTTCATCGACTTGACCATGTCGGCACTGACGAGCTTCGGCGCCGGGCGGCCCGGAATCAGCGCGGTGGTGATGACGATATCCTGCTTCTTGATGTGCTCGGCGGTGAGCGCGGCCTGCTTGGCCCGGTATTCCCTCGACATTTCCTTGGCGTAGCCGCCGGCGGTCTGCGCGTTCTTGAACTCCTCGTCCTCGACGGCGAGGAATTTCGCGCCGAGCGATTCCACCTGCTCCTTGGTGGCGGGCCGCACGTCGGTCGCGGTCACGACGGCGCCGAGACGGCGCGCGGTCGCGATCGCCTGGAGGCCGGCGACGCCGACGCCCATCACGAACACCTTTGCGGCGGGCACGGTGCCGGCCGCGGTCATCATCATCGGGAAAGCGCGGCCGAAGGCCTCGGCGCCCTCGATCACGGCGCGATAGCCGGCGAGGTTGGCCTGCGACGACAGCACGTCCATCACCTGCGCGCGGGTGATGCGCGGCATCAGCTCCATTGCGAAGGCGGCAATGCCGGCATCGGCCATCGTCTTCAGCGCGGCCTCGTTGCCGTAAGGGTCCATGATGGCGATGACGAGGGCGCCGCGCTTGTACTGCGACAGCTCGGAGGCTTCGGGACGCTTCACCTTGATGATGATGTCGGCGTCCTTCAGCGCATCCGCGCTGACGGTGGCACCCACGGCGGTGAATTCGGAATCCGGCAAGCCCGACTTGATGCCGGCGCCCGGCTCAACCGCGACTTCGGCGCCCAACGCCCTACACTTCTTCACCGTATCAGGCGAAGCGGCGACGCGCGGCTCCGACGGATCGATTTCCTTGGCAACGGCGATCTTCATGACACCTCCCGGCGAGCGCCGCCTGTCTTCGTACAGCAGTATTCCGAGCGCACCGGCCTGCAGAACGCCCGAATTGGTTCGTAGTGATGACTTGTTCGCACTGGATATAAGGCTCGTTTGGCAGACTCTATCAGATGCCCTGCGCCGTTCTTTGG
>NZ_JADYVZ010000035.1:0-24464 GCF_020194195.1 Bradyrhizobium sp. BRP19
GGCAGCCACAAACTGCTCTGGGTGGGCTCGATCCGATCGCCAGCGGCCTGCCGGGGTTGCAGCCCCGGCAGGCCATTCCTCTCGGAACACCCCAATCAATATCCGATTGCGCTATTACAAGGGTGGGCAAAGGCGCGTTAGCGCCGTGCCCACCATTCGTCCGCGATGGATGCAGATCGTGGGCACGCTTCGCTTTGCCCACCCTACCGGGCCGCTGCCGGCGCCCTACGGCACCGTCACCACGATCTTCCCGAGATGCTTGTTCGCTTCCATGTGCGCGAACGCCTGGTCGATGTCGTCGAACGCGAACACCTTGTCGATCGGCAGTTGCAGCTTGCGCGATTCCACCGCGCACCAGATGTCCCTGCGGACCTCGGCAAAGATCTCGCGGACCTCCTCGATGGTACGGGTACGGAAGGTGACGCCGACATAGTCGATGCGGCGGGCCGCGTGCAGGTCGAAATTGAAGTCGGCATGGGTGCCGCCGAGGCGACCGACATTGACGATGCGGCCCTTGATCTTCGTCGCGGCGAGGTTCTGGTTGGCGACCTTGCCCGAGACCTGGTCGACGACGAGGTCGACGCCTTCGCCGTTCGTCGCCTTCAGCGCCTCGTCGACCCATTTCGGATCGGAGCTGTCGACGGCGAGGTCGGCGCCATACTCCTTCAGCCGGCCGCGGCGATACGCGTCGGTGGACGAGCCGATCACCAGCTTCGCGCCCTTGAGCCGGGCGATCTGCATCGCCATCAGCCCGACGCCAGAGCTCGCGCCCTGCACCAGCACGCTCTGGCCAGCCTGCACCCCGCCGATCGTGACGACGGCGTTGTGCATGGTCGCGAGCGCGACGGGGAGGGTGGCGGCCTCCTCGAAATTCATGTTCGAGGGCGTATGGAGCAGCCGGCCGTGATCGGCCAGCGTATACTCGGCGAACGCCGCGCCGCCCGATCCCATGATGCGGTCGCCGATCTTCACGCCCTTCGCATCGGGCCCGAGCTCGGCGACCTCGCCGGCCCATTCCATGCCCAGCACGGTGCCGACGCCGCCGGCCGCGCCATGGGCGTGGCCCTTGCGCATGCCGGTGTCGGCGCGGTTGAGGCCGCAGGCGCGAACGCGGACGAGCACCTGCGTGCCTTTGGGCTTTGGTTGAGCGACGTCGGAAATCCTCGCGCCTTCAGGGCCGTAGACGTAGGCTTTCATGCAATACTCTCACGTCTTGCAGTGATTATTCCGCCGCTTCGCGTTGTGACTGAACGATCATCCCCTCGAGCCGGCTGCGAATGATCGCCTCCGCCTCGCGCACGATGCGGGAGACGAGCTCGGCACAGCTCGGGATGTCCTGGATCAGGCCCTGCACCTGGCCGGCCGACCAGATGCCTTCGTCGGAATTGCCGGTGGCATAGACCATCTTGCCGCGGGCACCGGCGACGAGCTCGCGGATGTCCTCGAACTTGGCGCCTTCCTTCTCCATCGCGACGACCTTGGTCGAGACCGCGTTCTTGGCCACGCGCGAGGTGTTGCGCATGGTGCGGAAGATCAGCTCGGTCTCGCGCTCGTCATTGGCGACGATCTTCTCCTTGATGAGCTGATGGATCGGGCTCTCCTTGGTGGCCATGAAACGGGTGCCCATGTTGATGCCCTCGGCTCCCAGCGCCAGCGCCGCGACGAGGCCGCGGCCATCGGCAAAGCCGCCCGAGGCGATCATCGGGATCTTGATCTTGTCGGCGGCGGCCGGGATCAGGATCAGGCCGGGCGTGTCGTCCTCGCCGGGATGGCCGGCGCATTCGAAGCCGTCGATCGAGATGGCGTCGACGCCCATCCGCTCGGCCGAGAGCGCGTGGCGGACGCTGGTGCATTTGTGCACGACCTTGACGCCGTGCTTCCTGAACTCGTCGACATGCTCCTGCGGCTTGTTGCCGGCGGTCTCGACCACCTTGATGCCGCTCTCGATGATCGCGGCGCGGTATTCGGCATAGGGCGGCGGCTTGATCGCCGGCAGGATGGTGAGGTTGACGCCGAACGGCTTGTCCGTGAGGTCGCGGCAGCGCGCGATCTCCTTGGTCAGGTCCTCCGGCGTCGGCTGGGTCAGCGCGGTGATGAAGCCGAGCGCGCCGGCATTGGCGACGGCTGCGACCAGCTCGGCGCGTCCGACCCATTGCATGCCGCCCTGAACGATCGGGTGCTGGACGCCGACGAGCTTGGTGAACCGTGTCTGCAACATGATCTGTTTCCCCCCGCGCCCCGCGTGGCGCTTTGTTCTCGGTTGATGGCGGCAGGATGCCGCTGGGGGTGGGAAAAGTCTATTGCGCCGCCCGGCGGGGCGACCATGCGGAAGGCGAGGAGATTCCGCGGGGCGGATAATTGGGGTGCGCTGCTGCCTGATGAGGGCAAGCTCTTTCCTCAAACTCCGCCGTCATACCCCGCGAAGGCGGGGTATCCAGTACGCCGCGACCTCTCGGCTCTACCCTCGCAGTCTCTGGAATACTGGATTGCCCGCCTCCGCGGGCAATGACACCGAGTATGGGGCGAAGAGCTACTTCGCCGACAACCGCACCATCTGCCGCCCGCCGTTGATTTCCTTGAGGCTGTTGACGAAGTTTTCCGGGCGCTGCCAGCGATGGGGGACCTTCAATCCCATGAACTCCGCGATGTCGCCGATGAAGCCGGTACAGTTTATGGTCTCGGCATTCCAGACCGGCGAGCTGGCCTGCAACTCCTTGATGTAGGCGAACACGCGCTTGGCGTCGGCTTCGTTGAGATAGACCCGATAGCTCGCGGTCAGATATTCCGGATCGAGATCGCCGTAGCTGGCGCCGGTCTCGGATGGCACAAAGGTAATGTGACCGAGCACGTAAGCGAGCGTATCGCCCGCCGGCGTCAGGCCCGCAACCTCGACGGCCTTCTCGCTGGTCTTGCCGTACCAGACGAAGGCATGGCCCCAGCTCGCAGCCGTGCGGGCGCGGAAGTCGACGTAATAGGGGCCTTTCTCCGCCCGCGCGACCGAGCGCCGCGTCGATTGCGGCTGTGGCCGCGAGGCAGTGTCGGTCGTAGCAAGCGCGTTCGCATCGGCAACGCGCCTGTCGGTCTGCTTGTCGGTCTGCTTGTCGGTCTCATGGGCCGAGGCCGAGGGCGTCGTGCATGAGAGCATAGCTGCAAGAGCGAAGCCCGCGAGGATGCAGGATCCCGATCGACCAGCTTTGTTCGTCACGCTATTCCCCCTCGACCATCGAGCGCAAATGTCTGACGCGTATTTCGCTGCGCGTCAGTAGCGCGCGGCGACCGGGCCCGGCGCCTTGCCGATCGGGGCCTTTCCAATCGGGCTCTTGCCGATCGGCATCTTGCCGATTGGCGCCTGCTCGCCCGGATAGGCTGGCACCGGCTGCCGGCGCGGCAGATCCGCAGCGTTTGCAGCCGTCGCAAAAGCAAGCGTGGCACCCAGAGCAAATACAATCTTCTTCACAGTGATACCCCTAGAAGGTTTGGTCCAAACACGGTCATGCCGTGCCCCCAGACACGCCTCCCAAAAGGGCGGCCGAATGCGTCCAAGTTGCGGCGCGCACGGGACATGTTGGCGGCATTGCTCGGGCGCGCGAAGATGTGATGTGTCTGGATGTTTCGGAGCGCGACCGACCCTTGGTGCCGACAGGGGCCCGCTGGGCTTGCCGGGAGCGCGCAGCACCGGGATTCCGTCAACGCCAGGCGCTGCGGGAAGATGCGAGGTGGCGCCCACGTCCCTGTGCCGGCCCGCTTGCACCCAGGCCAGCCGCCAGCGCTAGGACGAAGCAACGTGCCCTGGGGCTATCGCTTCCCGAGCAAGTTCGACCGAATCCTATCGGCGAACCAGACCACGAAGATCGCGGCGAACGAGAGAGCGACGTACAGCACGGTCCACAGCAGTGCGTTGCCGGCATTCGACATGTGCGTCCTCCCTTGCATCAGAAATCAATCTTTTGCCGGGGAGGGTAGCCTTGGCCGCGACGGCGGGTTTGCGCTAGATCAATTTTGCTGCTCTGCGGCGGCGAAAAAGTCTACAGCCGAAATTCGTTGGTGAGTTCGCCGATGCCGTCGATCGCGACGGTCACCGTGTTGACGGGCTCCTTCATCACGCCGACGCCGACCGAGGTGCCGACCGCGATGAGGTCGCCGGGCGAGAGGGTCATGTCGTGCGAGATCCTGCTCACCAGCTCCTGCGCGCTGAAGATCATGTCCGAGATCGGGTAGTTCTGCCGCTCCGCGCCGTTGAGGATGGTGCGAACCGTGAGTTTTGCCGGATCGAGACCGGTCGCGATCACAGGGCCGAACGGACCGTAATCGTCGATGCCCTTGGCGCGGGCCCATTGGGCGAAGGTGGGGTCGCGCGTCAGGATGTCGTTGGCGGTAATGTCGTTGACGCAGGTGTAGCCGAAGATGAAGCTGTCGGCCTCATCTGGCGAGACACGGGCGCAGGTCCTGCCGATGACAATGCCGAGCTCGCCCTCATAGGTGGTCTTGCCGTCGTAATAAGACGGGCGGCGGATCACGGCGCCAGGTGCGGCGATGCTGGTGGTGGCCTTGAGCAGGTACAGCGGCTCCGGCGGTTCGGGCTGGTTCAGTTTGGCCGCGAGCGCGTGGAAATTATTCCAGAGCGCGACGATCTTGCTGGGCACGCAGGGCGCAAGCAGCTCGACCTCCGAGAGCGCCAAAATCTTGCCCGTTGCGGCGTTGCGACCGAACATGTCGCCCTCGTGCACGGTGATGCCGGAGGACGTCAGCGTGCCGAAGCCCGTCGTCCCGGCATGGCGGAAGCGCAGCCATTTGGTCACGCTCGTCATCACGCCACCGCCAGTGCGCGCGGATCAGCCGGTGTCGAGACGCCGTCATAGAGGCCGGCGATGCGGGCGCGCTGCGTCACCATGGCCAGCACCGAATCCAGCGCGGGCGTCGGGATGCCGGTGAGCCGGCCCATCTCCTGCACCACGGTGACGAGCGGATCGATCTCCATCGGGCGGCCGCGCTCGAGATCCTGCAGCATCGAGGTCTTGTGCGCGCCAACCTTGCGCGCCCCCTCGATGCGGCGCTCGACGTCGACGCGGAACTTGACGCCGAAGGTCTCGGCGATGGCTTGCGTCTCTACCATGATCGCGCGCGACAGCGCGCGCGTGGCGGGATCGGTGCAGATCACGTCGAGCGTGGCGTGGGTCAGCGCACTGATCGGGTTGAAGCAGACATTGCCCCAGAGCTTCAGCCAGATCTCGTCGCGGATGCGGTCGAGCACGGGAGCCTTCAGGCCGGCGGCGACGAAGAGATCGGCGAGGTGCTGCACGTCGGAGGTGATCTCGCCCGAGGGCTCGCCGAGCGGAAAGTTGTTGCCGTAGACGTGGCGGATCACGCCGGGCGCCTCGATCTCGGTGGCGGGATAGACGATGCAGCCGATGGCGCGCTCGGCCCCCAGCTCACGCCACTGCCGGCCGCCGGGATCGATGCTCTCCAGCGTCGAGTTCTCATATTGACCGCCGTGCTTGTAGAAGTACCAGTAGGGAACGCCGTTGACGGCGGTGACGATGCGGGTGTGAGGCCCGAGCAGCGGCTGCATCTTTTCGATCACGCCGGTGATCGAATGGGCCTTCAGCGTGATGATGATGAAGTCCTGCACGCCGAGTTCGGTGGGATCATCGGTGCAGCGCGGATGAACGGTGTGCTTTTCCTCGCCCGCGAGCAGCGTCAGGCCGCGCTCGCGCATGGCGGCAAGGTGCGCGCCGCGTGCGATCAGGCTGACGTCGGCGCCCGCGCGCCCGAGCTGAACCCCGAGATATCCGCCGATCGCGCCGGCGCCGTAGATGCAGATCTTCATGAAATCCTCGCGAGCAGAGACGGATTTTGGGACGAAAGATCCGGTCCGGCTCGGAAGGATCCGAGCCGGGGCCGGCAGTCGCAGGGGGAAGTTTTGCCGCTCTAAAGCGCGATGCGCTTTAGTCTATTGTTTGAGCATGATCTTGTCTGAAAACCGCTGCGCACTTTTTCCGGATCATGCTTTAAGCCGCCGCTTGCGGCGTGCCGTTGAGCGCCTCGTCCATCGCCGCGGCGATGTCGCGCATGCTGATGACGGAGACGAGGCTGTAATCGTCGATCACCGGCAGATGGCGGATATGATGACGGTTCATCAGATGCCGGACGTGCTCGATCGTGTCGGTGGAGGTGCAGGACACTAGCTGCTGCACCGAGACCAGCTGGGAGACCTTGACGTTGACGGCGCCCGCGCCGTGCTCGGCGACGGCGCGCACCACGTCGCGCTCGGTGAACATGCCGACCGCGGTGTTGCCCTCGGAGCGGACCACATCCTTGACCACCAGCGCGCTGATATTGTTGGCGCGCATCAGCTTGGCCGCGATCCCCACCGTTTCGTTCATACGTACCGTGACAACGCGCGGCGTCTTCTTGCGCAGAATGTCTCCGACCAGCATTGCAACCTCCCTGGGTGAGTGGTGAGGAAGTGTGGTATACATAATGCCAATCGTCAAGCGCTGGATTTGGCGGATCCGAAAAATCTTGCGACAGGCGTACTGACATTATCGCCGTGCCCAAAAAGAAAGGGGCGCATCGCTGCGCCCCTTCGCAAGCCGGCAAGGTTCAGCCGCTCACGCCGTCTCGGTCTTGGCAGTGCCGGTCGCTTTGTCCGTGCGCTCGGCTTCCTGGCCGTGGATGAAGGCGCGGCGCAGCGGCTTGATCACGAGCAGCGCCATCAGCGCCGCCATGGCATTCAGTGCCACCGCCACCACGAACACGGCCTTCCAGCCATAGGCGGTCGAGATCACGCTCGCGAGCGGGACGAGCAGGGAAGCCGTGCCCTTCGCAGTGTAGAGCATGCCGTTGTTGGTGGTTGCGAACTTCGCACCGAAGGTGTCGCCGCAGGTTGCGGGGAACAGCGAATAGATCTCGCCGAACACGCCGAAATACACCGCGGTGGCCAGCACGAAGACGACAGGCACCTGGCCATAGGCCGAGAGCGTCAGCAGCATCAAGGCCGCGGTGCCGAAGGCGATGAACATGGTGGGCTCGCGGCCGATCGTGTCGGAGACCCAGCCGAAGAAGGGTCGCCCGAATCCGTCGAAGATGCGGTCGAGCGAGATCGCGAAGGTCAGCGCCGCCATCTGGAAGCCGGCGAGCGTCACCGGCTTGTCGGCGATCTTGAAGTCGTGTGCGATCGGGGCGATCTGCGCCGCAGTCATCAGTCCGCCGGAAGCGACCATGACGAAGACGAGATACATCGCCCAGAAAACAGGGCTGCGCAGCACTTGCGGCGGGGTGAAATCGATCCTGGTCTGCGGCAGGTTGATCTGCTTCTTCTTCGGCGGAATGGAGAGGCGCGGCGGCTGGATGAAGAAGGCGAGCACGAACACGACGAGGCCCTGGGCGATGCCGAAGGTGAGGAAGGCGTGCTGATAGCCGCTCGAGGCGATCATGCTCGCGATCGGCACGATGGTGATCGCGGCCCCTGCGCCGAAGCCGGCGGCGGTCGCGCCCGCCGCGAGGCCGCGGCGGTCGGGAAACCATTTCAGCGCGTTGCCGACGCAGGTGCCGTACACGGCACCCGCGCCCATGCCGCCGACGATCGCCGCCGCATAGAGCAGGGTGAGGCTGTCAGCGGAGGCGTTGAGGATCCAGGACAGTGCGATCATCACGCCGCCGAACATGATGACGATGCGCGGGCCGTATTTGTCGACGAACCAGGCCTCGACCGGCACCAGCCAGGTCTCGGTGACGACGAAGATGGTGAAGGCGAGCTGGATCGCGGTGCGCCCCCAGTGGTGGGCGGCATCGATCGGATCGACGAACAGCGTCCAGCCATATTGCAGATTGGCGATCATCGCCATGCAGACGATGCCCATGCCGAGCTGGAGCCAGCGGAAACCGGTGCGAAGCGGCGCGGCGGTGACGGCGCCGTCCGGGCTGGAAATCATCGAGAACCTCCCAGCGCCTGATTGTCCGTGACACAGGATCGCAAGACGACCTGGTGTCGCGAGTATTGTGGCTTATCGTCGCAGGCGCGACGCGGAGATTGGTATACGATATTCCACATTGCAAGCCCTAACTTGTCACTTCTTGGTGGCTCCGCCCGCGCCCCGGCGAGGCGATGCGACGATCGCCAAAGAAAAACGCCCGGCCGTGAGGCCGGGCGTCGTGCTTGCTGAATTGTATCGCCGGTCAGATCGTCGATTTCGCGACCACGACCTTGCGCCAGGGCTTGAGCACCGCGATCGCCAGCACCGAAGCCAGGATGTTGGCGCCGGCCGCGATGATGAACACGCTGTCCCAGGTCCCCGATGTCTGCTGCATGTAGTTGGCGATCGGCACCAGCAGCGCGGCGGTGCCCTTCGCGGTGTAGAGCAGGCCGGCATTGGTGGTCGCGAACTTGGTGCCGAACGTGTCGGTGCAGGTCGAGGGGAATAGCGAGTAGATCTCACCCCAGGCGAAGAACACGAAGCCCGAGAGCAGCACGAACCAGACCGGATCGTGGCCCCAGAGGTAGAGCATCCAGATGCCGAACCCTTCCATGCCGAAGGCGATGAACATCGTGTTCTCGCGGCCGATCATGTCGGAGATCCAGCCGAAGAACGGACGCGTCAGGCCGTTGAGCACGCGGTCGATCGTGGCCGCGAAGGTCACCGCCGTCATCGTCACCGCCATCAGCGTCACAGGGACGCTGTCGACCTTCCAGTCAACCGCGATCGGCTTCAGGTTCGCGGTGACCATCAGTCCACCCGCGCCGACGATCACGAACATGAAGTACATCAGCCAGAAGATCGGCTGGCGCAGCACTTCGGTCGGCTGATAGTTGCGCCGGGTCTGGATGATATTGGCATTCGCCACCACGTGCGGCACCTGGCCCGCTTTCGGCGCGAGCAGGAAGAAGGCGAGGAGGCAGATGATGATGCCTTGTCCGAGGCCGAAATAGAGGAAGGTGGTCTGGAATCCGCTGTCCTTGATCATGGCCTGGATCGGCGCGACGGTCAGTGCGGAGCCCGCCCCGAAGCCCGCGGCCGTAATGCCGGCCGCAAGACCGCGCTTGTCCGGAAACCATTTCAGCGCGTTGCCGACGCAGGTGCCGTAGACGCCGCCGGCGCCGATGCCTGCGATGATCATGCCGAGATAGTAGCCGTTCAGCGAGGTCGCCTGCGCGTTGATCGCCCAGCCGATGGCGCAGAGCACGCCGCCGACCAGCACCACGATGCGCGGGCCGTATTTGTCGACGAACCATCCTTCAACCGGCACCAGCCAGGTCTCGAACAACACGAAGAGCGTGAAGGCCCATTGGATCGAGGCACGATCCCAGCCGAACGTCTTCTGGATGTCGGGGACGAAGAACGTCCAGCCATATTGGTAATTGGCGATCATCACCATCGCCGCCACACCGATCGCCAATTGCGCCCAGCGATAGGCATCGCTTACGCGCGCGGCACTCGGGGCCGCTGCTGCCGACTGCACCATGTCCGTCATCAAAAACCCTCCCAAACGCGCCCATCATTTTTATGCATGCGCTGGCGCGCACTCTGGTATGCAATATGCCAAGATTCAAGCGAGGACGGGAGGGTGCGGCGAAATAGCGCGGGCTTGTTCACATGCGCTATGAGCGCGGAAAAGTAAAGCCCGATCGCGTCGGCGTGATGGCGGCGATTGCAGTTGATTAAAGCTAAGAGGCTGTTTTTACAGCGCTTTATCTCGGATCGGCGACGTCGCGGGGCGTTGTTGAAAGCCTATGCACTTGGCGTTCTTGCAGGCCTGCATTGGTCGCGTGCGCCGAGGCGCCGTCGGCGGGGGACGGCGCAATCTCTGGAATTCTATATTCCAGAAGTCTGGAGTGCGGCAATTTGGCGTCGGTACCGATGCGGATTGCGCAGATCCCGCCTCACGCCATCGACGTGCGCAGCCGGCTGTAGCCTTCCTGGATCGCGGACCAGAACAGGGCGACCAAGCCGAGCGCCATGATGGTGCTGACGAGGCCGTTGGAGAAGAACACCCCGAGCGATCCTTGCGAGCCCAGCAGCGATTGTCGGAAGGCTTCCTCGGCCTTGTCGCCGAGCACGATGGCGAGCACCAGCGGCGCGAGCGGGTAATTGCACTTCTTCAGGAGATAGCCGATCACGCCGAACACCAACATCAGCATCACGTCGAAGGTGCTGTTGTGCACCGAATAGGCGCCGATCGCGCAGAGCACCAGGATCAACGGCGCGATGATGCCGAAGGGTACGCGCAGGATCGCGGCGAAGATCGGCACGCAGGTGAGTACGACGATGAGCCCGACGAGATTGCCGAGATACATCGAGGCGATCAGGCCCCAGACGAATTCCTTCTGCTCGACGAACAGCATCGGGCCAGGCTGCAGGCCCCAGATCAAGAGGCCGCCGAGCAGCACGGCGGCGGTCGGCGAGCCCGGCACGCCGAGCGACAGCATCGGCAGCAGCGCCGCGGTGCCGGCGGCGTGTGCGGCCGTCTCCGGCGCGATCACGCCCTCGATCTCGCCCTTGCCGAAATTGTTGCCGCGTCGCGCCAGCCGCTTGGCGATGCCGTAGCTCATGAAGGAAGCAGGCGTCGCGCCGGCCGGGGTGACGCCCATCCAGCAGCCGATCAGGCAGGACCGCAGCGATGTCATCCAATAGGCGGGCAACTCGCGCCAGGTCTGGAGCACGACACGAAGGTTGATGCTGGCTTTGCCGCCGCGGAAGGCGAGCCCTTCCTCCATGGTCAGCAGGATCTCGCCGATGCCGAACAGGCCGATCACGGCGATCAGGAAGTCGAAGCCGTTGAGCAGTTCGGTGATGCCGAAGGTCAGCCGCAATTGTCCGGTGATCGAGTCCAGCCCGACCGCCGCGAGCGCAAAGCCGATCATCATTGCGGCGATGGTCTTGAACGGCGGCTCCTTGCTGAGGCCGACGAAGGAGCAGAAGGCGAGGAAATACACCGCGAACTTCTCCGCCGGCCCAAATCGAAGCGCAAAGCCCGCGACGAGCGGCGCAACCAGCGTGATCATGACGACGGCAAACAGCGCGCCGACGAAGGAGGAGGTAAAGGCCGCCGTCAGGGCCTCGCCGGGCTTGCCCTGCTGGGCCATCGGATAGCCGTCGAAGGTGGTCGCCACCGACCATGGCTCGCCAGGGATGTTGAACAGGATCGAGGTGATGGCTCCCCCGAACAATGCGCCCCAATAGATGCAGGACAGCATGATGATGGCCGATGTCGGCGGCATGCTGAAGGTCAGCGGAAGCAGGATCGCGACGCCGTTGGCGCCCCCGAGCCCCGGCAGCACGCCGATGAGGACGCCGAGCGTGATGCCGATCACCATCAGCATGATGTTGTAGGGCTGCAGGGCGACCGCGAAGCCGTGAAACAGATTGGCCAACTCTTCCATGTCAAAACGTCCTGCAGCAGCAATTGAATGGGTGGATGGGTCTCACAGGCCGAGCCATTCCTCGAGCGGCCCCTTGGGCAGAGGGACGAGGAACCAGCGCTCGAAAACGAGGTAAGTCACGACCGGCATGCCGGCCGCCACCGCTGCGACGGTCAGCCAGCGATAGCCGCCGAGCCAGCGCATGAACCAGGCGATGAAGAGCATCGAGCCGACGTAAAGGCCGATGAACGGCATTGTGCCGACGTAGATGGCGGTCGGCACCACGACGCTCATGACCTGGCGCAGCTGCCCCCATTCGGCGAACAACCGTCCGTCGTCGTCGCGCTGCGCGTTCCAGACGTTGATCGCACTCGCCGCGACGATGGCCGCGCCGATATAGAACGGGAAAAATCCGGCGCGCGGCCCCTCCGGGCCCCAATTGATGCCGGCCTTGAGGCTGCCGAAGATCACGATGAGGCCGAACACGCCGATCAGCAGCCCCATGCCGATTTCCAGCGTCTTGTGGGCGGGGCCGGATTCGGCTCGGGATCGTTCAGTCATGAGGCCTCCAGGCGGAAATGCAGTCTTTCGCAGTCGCTGCCGGCGCGAGGACGCGCAGCATCCTCGGCCGTCATCGATGCCAGGCTCAATTCGATGCGAGGAAGCCGGCTTCCTTCATCAGGCTTTCGTGCCGCTTCTCCTCCGCCTCGATCCACTTGGCGTAATCGGCGCCGGTCAGGAAGGTCGTGTTGAAGGCGCCGCTCTTCATGAACTCCTGCCATTCCGGCGTGGCGCGGACCTTCTTGAACAGCTCGACGTAATATTCGACCTGGTCCTTCGTGGCCTTGGGCGACATGAAGATGCCGCGCAGCATGAGATATTCCATCGCAAGGCCCTGCGACTTGCAGGTCGGAATATCCTTCCAGGCCTTGCCCTCGGCGATCGGCTCGTCATAGGCCATCGGCTGGGCGTCGAACACGCAGAGCGGACGGAGCTTGCCGCCGCGCCATTGCGCGACCGCCTCGATCGGGTTGTTGACGGTCGAATCGACGTGGTTGCCGACCAGCTGCACCGCGACTTCGCCGCCGCCCTTGTAGGGAATGTAGGTGAACTTGGCGTCGATGGCCTTCTCGATCCCGACCGTGATGATCTGGTCTTCCTGCTTGGACCCGGTGCCGCCCATCTTGAACGTGCCGCTTGGTGCCTTCTTCGCGGCCTCGACATAGTCTTTCACGGAGCTGTACGGTTTCTCGGCATTCACCCAGAGCACGAACTCGTCGAGCGCCAGCATCGCAACCGGAGTCAAATCCTTCCAGTTGAAGGGGATGCCCGTCGCCAGCGGCGTCGTGAACAGGTTCGACAGCGTGATGATGATCTTGTGCGGATTGTTCGCCGACGTCTTCACATCGAGGAAGCCTTCACCGCCTGCGCCGCCGGCCTTGTTGATGACGACCAGCGGCTGCTTCATCAGATTGTGCTTGGTGACGATGCCCTGGATGGTGCGCGCCATCTGGTCGGCGCCGCCGCCTGTGCCCGCGGGCACGATGAACTCGACCGGACGGACCGGCTCCCAGGCGGCACGGCTAGCGGTGCTGCTCGCGCACGACATCACCATTGCCGCCAACGCGACATTCAGAACGAATGGCTTCATCTTGTTCACTCCCTGTCGAACCCTCAACGCAGCCGCTCTTTGTCGGCTTGCGTTAGCCCATCCCGAGTCACATGCCCCGGGATTACCCTTGCGGTCTAGCACCCATGGCAGTCCCGATAGAAACTGTATGAGCAGGGATAACGCGCGGCATCCGCATCTTTCGGCTAAGGCTTCGCCAAGGGCGCGGCAAAACTTGCCACTCGGCCTTCCGTCCTGCGTTACGCTTCCCCGTCCTTACACTTTTGAATCGTGCAACCATTCTTGTTTGAATGGATGGTATGCGAAATGCCAGTAGACAAACAACCGGAATCGTCGGTTGGCCTCGCCGGACTAATCGTCGCAGTTCCGCTCGCCTGCGAGGGAGGGCGCTGCCAAACAGAAATGGCCCCGACAAGCGGGGCCATTTGGTCAAACAACGTGTTTTTGGCTTCTGTGCCGTCGCCCGTTCGGTGCGGGAGCGAAGGCCTTCTTACAGGCCGAAACGCGGCAAGTCCCCGTTGCGATTGGAGATTTCGGCGCTCGCCAGCAGCAAGCCGTCGATCGCGGCCATCAGGCGGGCGAACAGCGAGGAGGAGGGCGCAAGAGCGACGGAAGCGGTCTTGGACATCGGAAATCCCTTTCTTGAGAACAGTCAGTCTTGCTGTCTCATTTCTGGGAACAATCTATGTATGCCAGATGCCAGCGTCCATGCTCTTGTTTGCATAGCAGCATTCTTTCTTCCGCATTGCGGCATAGGCGGCGAACCTTGGGCGGGCCGAGCGCCTTGACAGGGTCAGGTCGAAAAGAGAATGTAATGTTATAACATTACATAGTGAGATGCCGTGTCTCGTTGTCCTCGGCCCATCCCCCTCAAGAGGCTGTTCGATCTCCATGCCCAAACTCCCCGTCACCGTCTTGTCCGGCTTCCTCGGGGCTGGAAAGACCACTTTGCTGAATCACGTCCTGAACAATCGGCACGGCTTGAAAGTGGCGGTAATCGTGAACGACATGAGCGAGGTGAACATCGATGCGGACCTGGTCCGCGATGGTGGTGCCAACCTCTCGCGGACTGATGAGAAACTGGTGGAGATGACCAACGGTTGCATCTGCTGCACCCTGCGCGACGATCTCCTGAGGGAAGTACGTGCGCTCGCCGAAAGCGGGCGCTTCGATTATCTGCTGATCGAATCGACGGGCATTTCGGAGCCGCTCCCGGTCGCAGCGACGTTCGATTTCCGCTCGGAAGAGGGCGAAAGCCTCTCCGATATCGCCCACCTGGACACGATGGTGACGGTGGTCGACGCCGCCAACCTGCTGAAGGACTATTCCTCGACCGAGTTCCTCGGCGAGCGCGGCGAGGCGCTGGACGGCGACAAGCGGACGCTGGTCGATCTCCTCGTGGAGCAGATCGAGTTCGCCGACGTGATCGTCCTCAACAAGGTGGACGATGCCTCGCCGCAACAGCGCGAGGCGGCACGGCAGATCATCCGCTCGTTGAATCCCGAAGCCGACATCATCGAAGCCAATCACAGCCGCGTGCCGTTCGACCGCGTGCTCAACACCGGCCGGTTCGACTTCGAGAAGGCCCAGCAGCATCCGCTCTGGTACAAGGAGCTCTATGGTTTCGCCCACCACGTGCCTGAAACGCAGGAATATGGCGTGAAGAACTTCGTCTACCGCGCCCGCCGGCCGTTCGATCCGGCGAAGTTCGACAAGTTCGTCAAGGCATCCTGGCCAGGCGTGATCCGGGCGAAGGGTCATTTCTGGCTGGCGACGAGGCCGCAATGGCTCGGCGAGATCAGCCAGGCGGGAGCGATCGTGAGGACCGAAGCGCTGGGGTTCTGGTGGGCGAGCGTTCCAAAGGAGCGGTGGCCGAACGATGAGGCCTGGCGCAAGCGGCTCGGCCAGTATTGGGACAAGCTGTACGGCGATCGTCGCCAGGAGATCGTGTTCATCGGCACCGGCATGGACGAAGCCGAGATCCGTGGCAGGCTGGACGCATGCCTTGTCCCTGATACGTCCACCATGGACATCGCCGCATGGTCCGCTCTCGCCGATCCGTTTCCGGCCTGGCGTCGAGGCGATCAGTCCAACTGATCGACGTGCCTGCCAGCCACGCGGCGTGAGGTCCGGGCTCGACCATCTCGGACCAGGTCTTGCAAGGGGACGGCAAAGCCGTTAGTGCTCTGCCCCCTTTCCAAGCATCATTCAGAGTGGTTCATGTCGAGCGCCTCGCCCGCCGTCTCGATCGGCATCGATTTTGGCACGAGCAACACGGTCGTTGCGCTGGCGGCGGACGACCGCCGGGTCGAAGCCATTCGCTTCGACCATGGCGGGCAGCGCCACAGCGTCTACGTGTCGGCGCTGTGCTTCTGGGAGGACCGGCCGGGCGCCGGTGCCCAGGCGGAGGGCGGGCCATGGGCGATCGAGCAGTTTCTCGAAGGACGTCACGTCTACCGTTTCCTGCAATCGTTCAAGACCTTCGCAGCGAGCTCGAGCTTCAACACCACGCAAGTCTTCCGGCAGCGCTACAAATTCGAGGACATCCTGGCGGCGTTCCTGCGCACGCTGGCCCGCCATGGCGGGGACAAGTTCGGCTTCGAGGCGGCGAACATCACGGTCGGCCGCCCGGTGCGCTTTGCCGGCGGCAATCCCGACGAGGCGCTGGCGATGCAGCGCTACCGCGCCGCGTTCGAGCGCTTGGGCGCCGGCCACGCGCGCTATGTCTACGAGCCGGTGGGCGCGGCGTTCTCGTTTGCCCGCAGGCTGGAGCGCGATGCCACCGTGCTGGTCGCCGATTTCGGCGGCGGCACCAGCGATTTCTCCGTGATGCGTTTCTCGCGTACGGGCGGCGTTCTTCGCGCCGAGCCGCTCGGCCATGCCGGCATCGGCGTTGCCGGCGACACCTTCGACTATCGCATCGTCGACCACATCGTGTCGCCGCGGCTCGGCAAGGGCTCCAGCTTCCGCTCGTTCGACAAGGTGCTGCCGGTCCCGACCGGGCACTACACGAACCTGGCGCGCTGGCATCAGCTCGCGATGATGAAGAGCAACGGCGATCTGCGCGAGCTCCGCGAGCTCGCGCGCACCGCGCTGAAGCCCGAGCTGCTCGAGGACTTCATCACTATCGTCGATCTCGACCTCGGCTTTGCGCTTTACCGCGCGGTGTCCGACGCCAAGGTGGCGCTCTCGGCGCAGGACGAGGTGGACTTCCGCTTTAGGGGCGGCGGCGTCGACATCGGCGCGGCCATCACGCGGAAGAAATTCGAAGCCTGGATTGCCGACGACATCGCCCGGTTAGGTGCCACCGTCGACAAGGTGCTGGCCGAGGCCCGCATCGCCGCGCGCGAGGTGGAGAAGGTGTTTCTGACCGGCGGCACCTCGTTTGTGCCTGCGGTCCGAAAATTGTTCGCTGACCGCTTCGGCAACGAGCGCCTGATGTCCGGCGACCAGTTCGAGTCGATCGCCTATGGCCTGGCGCTGATCGGGCACAGTCCGGATCCCGAGCGCTGGACGGCAGGCGGAGGGCCTGCCGCGAAGGCATAGCAGGCGGCGTTCGGCGTCTGTGCGGCGACGCTGTTCGATCGCTATTTCTGCTGAATTCGGTTCAGGTAGTCGATCACCGCGAGAATGCGAGTCCGCACGACGACCTCCGGGTTCTGCTGCGGCCCTGCCTTTTGCCAGTAATAGGAATCGACGGCGTGAGGCAGGTTGACGATGGGGTTGAACCGCTCGCCCCAGATCGGCATTTCACGGGTGCCGTGCGCCGGAACCGATTTCGACCCGTATATGGTTTCGTAAACGGCGTTGGTGGGAAACACCCCGTTGTTGTTCTTGGTCAACATGGTCAAGTCGGAAGGCCGGATCTTGAGCTGACTGCTGACGGGTCCGCTGCCCCTTGCATCGGCGCCATGACAGCTCGCGCACGAAGACTGAAATTCCGCCTTGCCGATATCGACGTCTTCGCCCTTGGCCGCGGTGACGAAACCGGCGGCAACACCGGCAATGATCAACCATTCGACAGCAGATCGCATCATTTCGCCTCCGACGCGCGCAGGGAAGACTTCTGCTCCTAGCCGCTTCGCCGTCTTGACGGCTTGATGCATATCAAGACCGCACACCAGTGCCGCCGCGTGGGCAAAGGCGCGCTCCGCCGTGCGCGCCATCTGGCAAGTGCCGTTGGGTGGGCAAAGGCGCGCTCTTCGCGCGCCGTGCCCACCATCTTTGCGAGGTTGAGAGACCGTTGGTGGGCACGCTTCCGCCTTCGCTCGTCGAGCTACGGCGGACAAGTCGCTTTGCCCACCCTAAGATACTGACCGCTATTCATTGATCTCCGGCTCGACGAGCCTGGCCAGATTACGCAGCGATTCCTGCCAGCCGAGATAGCACGCCTCCGGTGGAATGACGTCGGGGATACCGGCCTGCGTGATGTCGATCTCGGTGCCGACCGAGACTTTCTTCAGGATCACGGTCACCTGGATTTCGCCGGGCAGGTTGGGGTCGTCGAATCTGTCGGTGTAGCGGAGACGTTCGCCCGGCACGAGCTCGAGATATTCGCCGCCGAACGAATGGCTGTTGCCCGTCGTGAAGTTCCGGAACGACATCTTGAACGTGCCGCCGACCTTGGGCTCGAAATGATGCACGGTGCAGGTAAAGCCGTTCGGCGGAAGCCATTTCGCCATCGCATCGGCTTCCAGGAAGGCGCGATAGACCTTCTCCGGGCTGGTGGCGAGAACGCGGTGCAGGCGGACGGTATTGGGCATGGTTGTTATCCTTCGATGATTGATGGGCCCGAGCTGGCCTCTATGGCCCATTCATGTCACGAGGACGACGGGCAAGCCGCCGATCCGACAGGGCTTTGCGGATTTTTTGTCGCGGGTGCCGGGACCGCGAACCCTCATATGCGAGAACCCTGCCTGCAAAGGGGCCGCACAGCGCAGAAGCTCTCTCCAGGTTTAACCGCGCACGTGAGGAACACGGAGCGTATCGGCTTGTTGTTGGCAGTCAGAACAGGAGACAATCAGATGATCAAGAAGCTCATGCTGGGCGCAGTGATCGCCTCGATGATGGGATCCACCGCAATGGCGCAACCCAGTCAGCAACAGGGAGGCGCGCAATCCGGGGTGGGCGGAACAAGCGACACCACGAAGAACAATGACAAAACCAAAGGCGGCATGACGACCGGGACCTCGTCGACCGGCACCACGGACGGCTCGGGCAGCAGCACCCCTGGCGGACAATCCTCCAAGAAGAGCTCGACGCCCAAATGAGTTCAGGAGGCGCTCATTGTCGGTCTACGACCAAACGATGGGCGCAGACTTCAAGCCGCGGCAAGGAAGTTCTTTGCGGAGCAGCGGCGCGCTCTTTGATCGGCTCGGCCTAGGCCCCAACGTCATTCGGTGTCATTGTGAACGCCAATCTGTAACGACCTGGCGTCGGACCATCCTGCGCGCCCGCTCTTTGAAGCGATGGCGGCGAGAGCTGTCCGGCGATGACAGCGTCAACCGCATCGATATCGTAACCTGACAACAGAATGATCCAGTCGGCGGCACCGTCATTGCCGCGGATTTGCTGTTCAGTGGTGGGCGAACTCGTCTTGGGCGTATCGGTCAGGAGGAGGTGGGCGCCCGTCAGCCCCGGCTTGGAGGCGAGAGCGCCAAGCGTATCGAGAAGGTGGGCCTGCAGCTCGGCGGCCCGTCCGTTGAGCGGCGACAGCCTGATGGTGGCGAGCGCGCCTGCGATGCCGCCGCCAAAGCTCGCGGCGATCCGGCACTGGCTGCGCACCATGCCGAGATGATGCGGCATCATCTTCGTCGACCACGGCGTCGGCGCATTGAGCCGGTCGAGATATCCCTTCGACGTGAGAACGCCGTAGTGCTCGAGCTCGTAGAGCACGAAGAAGCCCTCGGCATCCGTCGCGCTGGTCCAGCGCGAACCCCGGCGAAAGCCGGGAATGCTCATCCGCTCGGGAAAGTGCTCGTGCGAATGCCAGTCACCGAACTCGCTGCGCTGCTCCGGGCGGACACTCCACCACATCGCGACGGCGGCCTTGCCGAGCAGTGACATGCTGACCTCCCTGCCTTGCGCGGGGCTACCGCATTTGAGACGCCCGCTTTAGGCGGGCTCTCAGGATGAGGGCGGAGTGCGCGCAGGCCGCCACTAGTCATATGCGATAGCCCTGACTTTCTTGCGGACATTTTGCCTCAACACCAACAGGGGCGGCAAGGTGTCTCCGCCTGGCAAGCCGCAGCCACGACGCGATCGGAGGCGATCATGGTGCGTGGTGGACGCGAGCCCAGCGGAGCGCCGGACTGCGCGTCCGATCACATCGGCTCGCCGACATCGCGCCGATAATGCCTCGGCGAAGTTCCGAAGCGGCGGCGGAAACAGCGGTTGAAGTAGGACACCTCGTTGAATCCGCAGGCATAGGCGATATCGCTGATCTTCGATCGGTTGTAGCGGGAATCGAGCAGCATCTTCCGTGCCTTCTGCAACCGCAGCTCGGTGACACGTTCGGTAAAGCTCGATCCGGTCTCCTGCAGCAGTTCCTGGACGTAACGCGGCGAAAGCCCTAACTTGCGTGCAAGTTCGCTCGGCGAAAACGACGGATCAGCGAAACGCCCCCTGATATCTGCGATCACGTCCTGCAGCCGCGCGGCACGCAACCCGCGCCGCGTCGCAAGCTCGGCTGAATCGCCGCGGGCGCCGAGGGCCAGCGCGACCAGATCGATGAGATGCGTGCCGATGTTCTCCTTCAGCACGAGGTCGGCATCGATGTCGGAGTCGATGACGATGGCGAGATAGCGCTCCAGGTGACGCAAGGCCGGCGATGCAGCCAACGGCGTCAAGGCAAGGTCCTCGAAATTCGGCAGCCGCTCGGCCAGCAGCGCGCGCGGCACCGTGATGCCGCGAAAGGCGATCGGCCCATCAAGTTGCGACGCGATCGGCGCGGCGTTGGTATAGAGCATCGCCTCCCCCGCGCCGCGAATGGCTTCGCGGCCTTCCTGCCTGATCAGCGTACTCACACCGTTGAACGTGGTGCCGATGATGTAGTCGCCGCGGGTATCGGCTTCGACGTGACGCTGGGTACGAACTGCCGTCTGAATATTAGCCTCAAGCTGGGTGACCGCGATATCGCCGAGTTTCAGGAATTCGGACCGCGAGTAAAACGGCGCATCGGGAAAGAACGAAATGTCCGCCGCGCACAAATGGTCGGTGAACAGGTCGAGCCACAGCCGCTGGCGCGCACCTTCGTCAAGATGCGCGGGAAGCTGATCCGAAGCGAATACGACCTTGGACATCGTTGCACGGCAAAGTTCAGGTGTAACTTGATACCGCCGCAGAGTTTATCGCGGCGCAAGCGCTACGTGTGCGGTAAAGCGCCGCATTCTCTGCGAGAACCAATTGGCTGCGCGCGCCAGTCTAAGTCGAGCGCGCCGCTGTCAAACTTCGTCATGCTTTGAACGGGCGAATGTATCCACCGAGCAACATGGATTCCGAAAAGGGCAGACGATGCGGAATCGTTCAACTCGGGTGCAGGCCAGGACAAGAAGCCGATGGCCATGACGTGTCAGTAACTTAGCCATCAAACGACGGCGGCAAGGGCGTGGTGCGCTACGCCTTTTGACGGGGCGCGTTCCTGTGGTTTTGGAGCGCCTGCTTTGGAATTGGAATTGGGGGGTGGAGTGAAAAAGCTGACATCACTGACGGGCGCTTCATTGGCTGGCGCCTCGATCATGGTTTCTGCAGGAGCTCTGGCCGCCGACCTCTCTGTGAAGGCGCCACCCCGACCCGCTTGGGTGGATAGCTGGGCGGGGCCTTATATCGGCGCCTATTTCGGCGCGGGTGCCGGACGTGTGACGGAATCCTCGACGGGCCGTTTCGGTAACAGTTCTGTCTCGACAAACGCCGGTGTTGTGACGTCGAGCTCGACCTTGGCCGGAACGACCGCGAGCAATCTTGCGGGCGATGTGACCGGTTCGATGGTCGATCTGTTCGCGGGGTATAATTGGCAGGCCGGGAGTATCGTGGCGGGCGGGCAGGTCGAAGGCACGGTCTTTTCCGATGTCGCGTTGAAGCCGTTCGGCAACGAGACGCTCAACAGCGTCAGCACCAACGTGCTGCTCGGGGCGGTGACCTCGACGGGTGCCCGCACGGCGATCGTGCAGAGCAACCAGCAGCTGCGCTCGCGGGTCGGGCTGATCGGCCGGGTCGGTTTTCTCGCGCGTCCGGATCTGCTGCTGTATGGCCTCGGCGGCCTCGAGCTCGGTCACTTTACCTTTGCCGACGGCGCCGATCCTTTCGGCGGTGACAACAACAAATGGGTGGCCGGCTACACGGTCGGCGCCGGCGGCGAGCTGAAGCTGACCGGCAATTGGTCGCTGCGCGGCGAGTATCGGTATCTGAACTTTGGCTTCAACCGGAGCGCAGCCGCCAGCTCAACGGCCAACTCGGCGACGGGCGCAACCACGTCCGTCTCGACTAGCAGTCAATCCTTTTCGTCACGCATAAATGCTGATTTCCACCTGGCCAAGATCGGTCTGGTCTACCAATTCGGTGATTCCGGGCCGCTGTCCGCAATGGCGGCGATACCTTCGGCAGCACGCGGGTCTTCATTCGCAGGCGCCTGGGGTGACAGCTGGGCCGGCCCCTATATCGGTGCTTACGTCGGCGCCGGCGCCGGGCGGGCAAGGCAGACCTCCACGAGAATCGACGACGAAGGCAATGCCAGCAGTCTCGGCGGGTCGTCGGCGTTCACGCGATCAGGATTCGGCAATCTCGCCGGCGACATGACCGGTTCGATGGTCGATCTGTTCGCGGGCTACAATTGGCGAACCGGCAATGTCGTGGTCGGCGGGCAGATCGAAGGCACCCTGTTCAGCGACGTCACCACAAGGATGGTCGGCAACGAGGCATACAGCTCGGTGTCGAGCGACAACGGCGTCGTCACCTCGACAGAATCGGGGACGAACAGCATCGAGGACCGGCAGCAATTGCGCTCGAACGTCGGCGTGATCGGCCGGGCCGGTTATCTGGTGACACCGAATGTGCTGCTGTACGGCCTCGGAGGACTGGCGCTGGGGCACCTGACCTATCCCGACAATTATCCCGACCCGGAAGCGCAGGTCAGCGACAAGAACGGCAAATGGGTGGCCGGTTATGTCGCGGGCGCGGGCGGCGAGGTCAAGCTGACGGACAGCTGGTCGCTGCGCGGCGAATACCGCTACATGCATTTCGGATATGACCGTAACGAGCCGTCAGGCAACTCGTCGACGTCCGTATCGGGCGGCGGCACCAACACGTCCACCAACAGCACCGTCCACCGGCGGCATATCGATGCCGATTTCCACGTCGGCAAGGTTGGACTGGTTTACCAATTCGGCGCGTCAGGCGCGCGGTCGGCGATGGCGGCACCGCCGGGCCCGGCCTGGAGCGACGGCTGGGCGGGACCCTATATCGGTGCCTATTTTGGTGCCGGTGCCGGACGTGCGGCGGAAACCATCGCAACGAACAACAGCAGGACGAGCACGACCACCAGCGTCGGGACCACGACCTCCACCAGCACTGAATCGGCGCGCGGCCGTCCCGTCGGGGACGTGACGGGCTCGATGGTCGATCTTTTCGCGGGCTACAATTGGCGCGCCGGCAATGTCGTGGCCGGCGGGCAGATCGAAGGCTCGGTGTTCTCCGACGTTACGTTCAACACCATCGGTCCTCAGACATTCACCTCAGTCGACACCTCGAACGGAGCTGTCACCTCGCGGTTCTCGGGCTCGCAAACCGCCGCGAGCCAGGCTCCGCAGCAGCTGCGTTCGAATGTCGGCGTGATCGGCCGGGCCGGTTATCTGGTGACACCGAACGTGCTGCTCTACGGCCTCGGGGGTCTGGCGCTGGGGCATTTCACTAACGCAGACGGGGACTTCAGCCGCGGCGATTCCAGCGGCAAGTGGGTGGCCGGCTACACATTGGGCGCCGGCGGCGAAGTGAAGCTGACAGGCAATTGGTCGCTGCGTGGCGAGTATCGCTATGCGCATTACGGCTTCGACCGCGACCAATCCAGCAAATTCGCATCGAACTCGCAATCGACCGGATCCTCCAGGACCTCTGTGTCCACCGACAGTACCCATCGTCAGATCAATGCCGATTTCCACACCGGGAAGATCGGCATGGTCTACCGGTTCGGTGAAGGCGGACCGCGTTCGGCCATGGCCGCGATGCCTGGCGCCCCCAGCGACCACTGGGCGGGCCCCTATCTCGGCGCCTATTTCGCTGCCGGCGCAGGCCGCGCCCGACAGAACCTCGCCTCGACGGCCGACTCCGCCCAGCAGAATTTCAATGGCGCCGTGCTGACGACGAATGGCGTCGGCAGCACGACGACCCGCGGCAATGCCGTCGGCGACACGACGGGCTCGATGGTCGACCTGTTCGCAGGCTACAATTGGCGAGCCGGCAATGTCGTGGCCGGCGGTCAGATCGAAGGCACGCTGTTCTCCGATGTCGCGTTCAAGACGGTCGGCGAGCAAACGAGGAATACCCGGCAAGTTTCCAACGGTGTCGTGACGACAGGTGTCAATCAGGTGGCGATGCAGGCCAGCGAACAATTGCGCTCGAACGTCGGCGTGATCGGCCGGGCCGGCTATCTCGTGACCCCGAACTTGATGCTTTACGGTCTCGGCGGCCTGGCGCTGGGCCATTTCACCTTTCCCGATCCCGGCAATTTCGAGGGGCCCAACGACAAGTGGGTGGCGGGTTATACGGCCGGCGCGGGCGGCGAGTTCAAGCTGACGCAGCGATGGTCATTGCGCGGCGAATATCGCTACATGCACTTCGACATCGACCGCAACGAGACACGGACCAGCTCGAGCACGCAGACCCTGGGCACCACGACCATTTTCAGGTCGAACGCAGACACCACGTCGCGAAAGACCAGTGCGGATATTCACATTGCGAAGATCGGCGCGGTCTATGGCTTCTGCTATTGCGACTAGGGGCACGGTGGCAAACGCGCATGCGGATGCTGGTTGCGATCACCGCCGTGAATTAGGTCGGAAAAAGCCGGGAGTCGATCGTTCCATGGGTGCGCCGCCTCTCGGCGCAATTTGAGGGAAGTCATGAAATCCATTGTCTCTGGTACTCTCCTGCTCTCGGCTCTCTGTCTCTCCCACGCCGCCTCCGCGGCCGATCTCGGCAGGGCTTACACCAAGGCGCCGCCCGCGCCGGTCGCATTCAGCTGGACCGGTTTTTATGCCGGCGTGCATGGCGGTTATGGCTGGAGCGATCCGACCGCGAGCTTCGATCCCGGCGCGCTCGCAACCGGGACGGTGCCCGGCTATGTCGTCACGGGCGGGACTGGGCCGTTCACCCTGGATGTGAGCCCCAAGGGCGGATTCGGCGGCGGCCAAATCGGCTATAACTGGCAGTCCGGCACGTTCGTGTATGGTCTGGAAGCGGATGTCAGCGGCGCTGCCATCAGAG
>NZ_JADYVZ010000036.1:0-15467 GCF_020194195.1 Bradyrhizobium sp. BRP19
TAGACGCCGCCAAGAAGGACCGGGACATAGTCAAACCTGATCCCGGTGCGCGTCTCGATATCCGGCAATGCGAGCTCGGCCAGATAGGCGTTTGGGCTCCCGAAATCGAAGTGAAACTCAGCCTTCAGCGCAGCAACCATGGAACGCTCTTCCCTTTGGTACATCGGCGGTTCGACTGCCGCCTCGTTTGACCTGGCGCGAACCATAAGTTCTATTATAGAACTGTCAATATGATAATCGTCATCTAATGCGGCTTGTTGCAGCATCCTATTGAAATCATGTAAGTTCTGTTTTAGAATTTATTTTGCTAAAGCCGGAAAACGCGGAGCAAGTTGATGAAATGGGATGCACTCGAAGAGGAGCCGTGCTCCCTGGCCCGCACCGTCGCTGTGATCGGCGATCGTTGGAGTCTGCTCGTCCTTCGCGAGTGCTTTCTTCGCATCCGACGGTTCGACGACTTCCAGGCGTCGCTGGGGATTACCCGCCATCTGCTCGCCGACAGGCTGAAGAAGATGGTGCGCTTCGGCGTGCTGCGGAAAATCCCATATCAGGACGCACCAAAGCGTTACGAATACATCCTGACGCAGAAGGGCCTAGACCTCTATCCGATCATCATGTCTATCGTGCATTGGGGCAACGTGCACATGGTCGATTCGCGGGGACGGCCGCTGTTGCACGAGCACAAGAACTGCAAAAGATTGTTCGATCCCGTCATGGTCTGCTCTGAATGCGGCGAGCCGCTGGCCGCCAAGGCTGTGCATGTGCATCCCGGGCCAGGTGCACATCGAACTTCACTGGCTCATCCAAGAGCCCACGAGCGAACCAAGACTTGATGGGTGGACTTGGACGCGCCTGGTCGTCGGGCGCGTCCCTAGCCGCAACGCACTACTGCATAGATAGCTGAAGGATGAGAGCTGGCTGGCCTCAGATTAAGAGCAGAGTCTTTCGCGTGGGGTAAGAACGATCTTCCACATCGGTGTTCTGAATCACCGCGGGCGGATTATGGCCTGCCCCTCTGGCCGCGTGAACCACCCGTTAACCCCGGCGCGGCATCATCACCTTCGACCAGCGCAATAACCTAAGAACTCACACATTGGGAGCCTTCGCCGATCTCAACCCGGTGACGGCCTTTTTTTGGCTGCATGGATTACCGCGCTTTCACAAACGACAGCCTGACAATGATGTACGAGAGCGTCCGGGGAGCCTTGGCTTCTGATGATGCGCAAAGGGCCGCCGGGGAAGCTCCCCGCTTTCGGGTTCGCGAGACCGCGGAATGGAAGCAGCACGCTGGAAAACTTGAGGCCGAAATGCTCAGCCGAGGAATGTTCTTCGACATCATCGACTGGTCTGAGGATCAGGGACGGCTACCGCTTTAGCCTGCTAGCCAACTTCTTGCGGAAGTTTTCGCAGAACGATCGACCGCCTTAGTTCAGTTTGCGCTGTAGTTTGTTGATGAGCTGGCGCTGCTCTTCAATGACCTGCCGGACCGTGTGCCGAAGCTCATCCGTGCGATCAGGGTCGGGAGGCGGGAGCGGATCTTTGTTCCGGTTTTCGTTAGCCACAACTAGTCCCAGATCTGCTGTGGCATGTGTCCTCTCTTTTGCGCGAATTAACAGCTCGCTTAGTCACAAGATTGCATGTTTTTCCCGGTCAGGCTACTACGAAATGGGTTGTCAGAACGAAGATGCGGGCGACCTCTTTCGGGATATTTGACGACAGCGGCGTACGAAAAGATCAGTTAACATCCATTCCTCTCAGGACCGCGCGTGTTGCCGCCGGATTGCCCTCTCCACCTCGTCTGCAAGATTGGACAGGTGTTCCGCCAGGAGCGTATAGAGGGCTTTTTTGTCGGGCTCGGTTGCAAGGTCACGAACCAGAGCCGCTTCAGCTGCATCGGTACGAAGCTTCTCAAGGCTGGTTTGCATGTCTTTCATCGCGTGTCTTCCGAACGGTGGACGCCTTCACTGAAGAAGCTTCTAGGGACGTTGAAACGGTAGGTCGTGACCCATCAGAGCGGACCGCAGCGATGAAGGGAGATCAAACCGCTTTCCGCGTCGAATGAGAGGATGGCTTGGACGACGTCAACGGCAGTTCGGTAGGTAATAGTCACTACGTCCCCGCCGCGGTCGGAAATATCTATCAAATCCTGCGCGGGCTTATCGACAAACCTTGCGCGCCAATAAGGCTTTCGCTCCTGGGAACCAGACAAAGCCTTTTCAGTACCGCACCCGCAAAGTATCTGAGCGTCATCGGTGTAGAGGTCATCGATCGAGAGATCATGTGCACGATAGGCATCAAGCCAATCGACAGCTGCAGCCATCGGGTCAAAGGCACTCATCGTCCTACCTACTTGCTGGAAAGCAGGCTGATTAAGGTCTTGCCTATGAACCCTTTGTGAATGGCAGGCCAGTCGCCAGGTTAAAACTCGTTAATGGGACGATGTCCGCTCCTTGGACGGGAAAGATGACTTTACAGTCTGAAATTGCGAAGAATTTAGAGGGAGCAACTCTTGCCCGCTCTGGCGCGATGAGCGGACCTCCGTCAGATCCCTTCAACTTCGCAGATGGGCCGCAAGGCGACGTCCACTGCTTTGTCATCGGCGGAAAGCGGCATCGAGAAAGTTGAACGTGGGCAACATTTGCGTTGCCATAAAGGCTGGATCTTCGTGTCCCGCACCTGGCAAAATAGTGAGGGAGGATTTTACCCCCTTCTTGAGCAGTTCATCGTTGAGCCGGATCGCGTCTCCGACGGGGACGCTGGAATCGGCATCGCCATGTGCAATCAAGATTGGCGGGACGATTTTTGCCGCCGAAATGTAATGGGCGAGACTCAAACTGCTGACCTCAATTGCCCCGTACCAGACGACGGCGGCCTGGACGGCGGCGGTGATGTTTGAACCACCAACGGCCGGATCGTCGAAGACAGTCGGCTCGTCTCCCGTAACGGCCAGCATCGCGGCAATAAAGCCTCCCGCTGAGTTGCCCCACACCGCGAATTTTTCGGGATCAAGCCCGTACTTCTCTGCGTTAGCACGGAGGAAGCGTACGGCGGCCTTGCCGTCCTGAACCGCCGGAAGGGCAAAGGCGATAAACGCATCTCCAGGGCGACGAACCAGGCGATAGTTGAGACTGACGACCGCATAGCCCTTGCGGGTCAGCGCGGCGACGTCTGGGACTTGTATTTGGTAAGGCCCGTCTGGCCCCGTTGGTTTGGGTGCCGGGCCAAACTTGCGTCGAGGCATCGAGCCCTTGTCACCGACACGGAAGCCACCGCCGTGAATCCAGATCACCAACGGTGCCGGCCCGCTTTTCTCCGCAGGCAGATATAGATCGAGCTTCTGTAACGGCGACTGGGTCGCATAAGGAATGTCGGAGAAAGTTGGCTCAATGGGTTGCGAATACTGATACCCAACCGAGCCAGGCGGCAAATCCTCGCCAAACGTCGGGCCGATGGAAACAGCCAAGAGCAAGATTGTCGCTGCAAACAGCCCCAATCGGACGTCCATGAAAAAATTCCCGACACGCGATGCACTTAGGCGATTTATCTCATTTAGGTTGTAGCATGGGCTCGATCAATTGGTAACTCTCGTAAGTCTGTAACCCACGTCATGTCCGCATGGAGTCAAAACGCGAAGAGCTTAGGTTGAGCAATCTGGTCCGCTCTGGCCCACCGAGCGGACTACTGACCGTCGAGGCGCAACATCGCAAATGGGCCAGGAGCGGACATCAGCCGTACTGATGCGATAGTTGTCGTCTCGGCTACCAAGTTGGAGGTTGCGGCGCACGTTGAAGGGAGGCCAGAGCGAGCGTTTTCTCGTACTCGTTCAGATGGTGCTCTAGCGGCCACGCCGTAGCCCGACTACGAAGTTCTAGCGTATCCCTGTCCACAATGATGGGCGCGTTTCCGACAAGTGCTGCCGAATCGTCACCGATATCTAGAAACTGTTTCGCTTCATAAAAGAATATCCAACCGTAGGGCTTTGCGACTGTAGATTCGCGCACTATGCGAGCCTGCCCCTCGCACGTGAGTTCGACCCATAGCGTTGCCAATGCTGCCGCCTTTTCAAAGTCCATTCGTCTTCATCTCATGCTCTCGTAGAGAGTCGTCAGTTCGGCCCAAGCGGTGGGCATGATCTCTCCGAATACGCGATAAGACCGCAAGGCGGCGATGTCTGCAATGGGTCAAAACCGGCTGTGGCAGCCAGTCCTATCGTGCGTCCACTCTGCTCCGAAGAGCAGACCCAATGGGGAGTCGCTGCGAAGGGCAGCTTCGGGCCATTTGCAAACACTAGGGTTGAGCATGTGCTAAGGTTGGCTCAGTTGACCGGTGGGTCGAGCGAGAGATGGACATTGCGAAAAAGCTGGTCACCAAGCTCCCTCTTGAGGAGTTGTGGGACGAAAATCATATCTTAGACGCGAAGCGTATCTCCACCGGGCTGAACGCATCGGCAGTAATGGAGACAATTAAAGAAGGGGCGACTTTCGTCGTCGCTGACGTTGGATTGCGGCCCCGTTGGATAGATCCTGCGGAAAGGTTCGAATTCTGGAAGACGGAGGTGAAGTCACGACTCGCCGAAAAGCCAGCTTCTCTTGAAGACTTCCCCGGCGAGTACTGCTATTTCGCCTCGAAATGGCTAGTCGCTGATAGACTTCCACTGATTGTCCTTGAAAGACACCACTGATCTAGAGGCAAGGTCAGATCTGGGTCAATCGCGGCGATCTGGCCCGGCTAAAGCTAGACCCGGTCTACCCCTGACAGCCGAGATATTTTCGGTCGTGGATGCGGCAGTGATGGGCCAACGGCCGACCTAGGTCACTTGCCTCTTTTCACAACGGAGCACCGAAGCCTATCTTGCGGCAAGCCATCCACAAGCGGCGCAAATCGTCGTCCGACGGAGCATCGGAATACTCCATGCCAGTTTCAATACACTCTTTCTTTAGTGCTCTATAACACGGCGATCCGTAGAAATAGAGACCCACAAGAATGGCAAGGGCCAAACCTACACCCAGCTTAGGTCGATAAGCGGACCACAGCGGGCGTGTTTCTTCACGTCGCTGGTTGGCCATTTGCCGGTCGGACCGACTGCGAGGGCTTCGATGCTAGGCTGTGGGATGTAATTAACCAAGCGGCAGACCAAGCGAATCCCGACAGAACAGCTGCCATCATAAACGTCGGATCGCCTCGACCAATGTAGAGGACGAGCAAGAGAGGGCAAAGCCCGATTGCTGCTATTGGATAGCGAGCGCGGGGTCCAAAGCGCTTTTCGAGAAAGTGGAACAACGAAATGAGAGCGAGAAGTGGCAGTCCCCAAAACATGCTGAATAGGACGAAGAGTCCCGCGAAATTGCGCGCGTATCCGCCCGCGCCGGTCGTGAGCACTACGAGCGAAACAACGACCATCACTACAATTCGCGAAAATGATCTCAAGGCAACTCTCCAGACACGCGATCATCGTCGCCGCCAACGTGCGTGGCAGGTGTTAATACCACCTAAAAATGTATGTCCGATTCGGGTCAAAATCGGAATCCAGACCGCTGCAATCAGTTTCCGCTCCACAGCCGACAGCGGATGCCCCAACGAGCATTCCGCTGGGCAGCGATGGGCCAAAGGTTGCCCCTCGGCAGCCAGCATGCCCTTGGGCGGTCCATCTCTCGGGAGCGGACGTCGCCGTGGTCTGGCTGAGGCCAGCCACGTTCGAAAACGGACATCCCACATACGTCCAAATCGTTTGAAGGTGCGGTGAGCGTCAGATAAAACTTGGCGTTGTGTAGCAAAGCGTGTCGGCTCGCACAGGGAGAATGCGCGTGAAGGAATTGGCAGGGAAGACGGCATTCGTAACCGGTGCGGCGTCGGGCATTGGATTGGGGATAGCGACCGCTTTGGCTCAGGCTGGGGCGAAAGTGATGCTTTGCGACATTGAAGAGGCGACGCTGTCCGCAGCGCTGGAGCAGCTGCGTCGCTCGAATGTCGATGTCGAAGGCGTGAAGGCAGACGTCTCGCTCAAGGCCGAGCTCGCCTCTGCCGCAGAAGCCACGACCGCCCGCTATGGCAAGGTGCATATTCTCGTCAACAACGCGGGCGTCGGCGGCGGTGGGCCCTACGGCAGCTGGACCGATGCGGCGTGGAATTGGACCCTGGGCGTCAACCTGATGGCGACGGTCTGGGGCATCGAGATCTTCGGGCCGCTGATCGAGCAGCATGGCGAGGGCGGACATATCGTCTCCACAGCCTCGATCGCAGGCGTCATTTCAGGAGCGAGCACCGCATACAACGTTTCAAAATATGGCGTGGTCGCGCTGTCCGAGGGACTGCGGCTAGAGCTCGCGCCCCGCGGAATTGGCGTATCGGTGCTGTGTCCCGGGTACATCCGCACGCAAATCATGACCTCGAGCCGCAACCTGCCCAAGCGCTTCGAGGGGGCAGTCCGTGCCCCGCCGACGTCGGGTCCGATTGCCGAACGGATCAACCAGATCCGGGAACGCGTCGCGCAAGGTATCGACCCGCTCTATGTCGGCGAACTCGTCCGGGAAGGCGTCGAAAACGACTGGCCCTATATCTTCACCGACCTCGAATTCGAGCCGTTCGTCGAAGCGCGCTTCGCCGCAATCAAGCAAGGCTTTGATCATATCCGCGGGCGCACGCCGAAGCGGTGAATGCGCAGGGATTCTCCAACCTCTTGTCATACTACGGAGCGGGTTGCAAACCTAAGCTCGAAGTCGTTAGCCTGACACCTGCCCTGCGGAGACGATGACAATGGCTCCGCCGCGACGACTGACTTTTGATCTTGATCTCGAACGTGTTCGAGCGATTGTTCGTGATCTCGATACGACCCTGGATCCCGTTAAGGTTAGCCGCCTTCATGGTGGCAGCACCGAGGTCTATCGTATCGACCTGGAGGGGGGCGCAGACCAGCTGGTGCTCAAGATTTACGGCGACGAGCCGGCATGGGTATCGGCCAAAGAGGCGCTGGTTGCTGGCCTCATTCCAAGCGATGTTAGGGTCGCGATCCCGCCCCGTCCGCTATTCCCAGTTCATGGGCTCCGACATTGCTGAGCAATTGGACACGCTGCCCGGCAATCGAAACCGGACCAAAACTAACCTATTCGGCCAAGGCTACACCGACGAAGGTCGCTCGACGATCGGCTGCTCCGTCAAGGGCAAGATCTGGTCGTATGAGATGACCAACAACTTCAGCGACTGGATCGATTGGTCCCGGGAAGTCGGCCGGAAGCTCATAGACGACACGATCACGACCGATGGCATCCTGCGCAATCTTGTCCGCCCAAAGAAGCAGACGACCCGGCCGCCGAAGCCCGCAATCGCGATCGCGTGGCCCGACGCACTGCTTCTCACTCCGGAGGACAGGATCGAAGTCATTTTCGGGGATCGCCCGGAGGCTTTCTATGATTTCGACATTGACCTGACAGACCACGAAACCGAGGGACCGATTCGCTTCAGCATCCGATCCGGAGAAGTTACAGCCGACTTCGAACTGATTATCACCCCACCACAGCCGTGTTCGTGCAGACCGAAGGCGGCCCGTGCAGATCACGGCTGGCAAGAAGACGCGAAACCTGACCCAATATTTCCAAGAGGAGCCGCCGCACATCTATTTCGCCGATGGCGACATGCTGCTCCTAGACGAACTCTTCATCCTGCCGCGCGTCACCGGATGAAAACTCAGTGGCAGCACAGCAGCGCGGCGAAGGCTTTGGTTACGATTCGGCGGATCCGACGATCGCAACCGACGATGCCGAAGAGCTGCCGACTACCCGCCCGCGCTAGAGCGGACGGGAAATCTGCCATCGGTGCGCAAGGATTCGATTGCATTGCGATGTAGGTAGCGGGCACCGATCCAACGCGATCCGAATCCTTGAGATGTCCCTGACCTCGAAAAAGATTGAGCGGCGATCGTTTTGCGTGACCCGGGCGTGACCCGGGGCGGACCATCGAGCGATCGGCTTCCCGACGGCACTCCAAGTAACTGAAATTTCGGGAGATTTGGTGGGCGCACCAGGGCTCGAACCTGGGACCCGCTGATTAAGAGTCAGCTGCTCTACCAACTGAGCTATGCGCCCGAAAGGCGGTCAAGGCCTTGCGAGGCCGGTCGTTTAGCAAAGCGTTCCGGGTCTGGCAAGCGATCGGACGCAAGTTTTCCAAGGTCTCGTCCGCAGCCCCGGAAATGCGAAAAGCCGCTGGATTCCAGCGGCTTCGCCAGGTTTACGGCCTGAGAACCGGTCCGTTCAGAGCCGGCCCTCCCGGTCCCGGTCGGGACCGCGGTCACGGTCGAAGCGGTCATGGTGGAAGTGGTCCATGCCCCGTTCCATCATGCGGTCCATGCGCTCCATGAAGTGGTGGTGGCGCGGGCCGTCCCCGCCGCCGCCGAACGGGCCGCGGTGCCGGGTCAGCACGGCGAGACGCCGTTTCTGGCCCTCATCGAGGGTCTTGTAGAGCGGATCGGCGGCATCGGCGATCTTCTTCAAGGCGGCGGAGCTGGCGCCCATGTCCTCGGCGCGCTGGCGCAGGCGGGCGATCGGATCGTCCGGTCTGTCGGCATCGCCCGGCCCGGCATTCATTCGCGCATTGGCGCGGTCGATGCGCAGCTTGGCGAACTCCCGCACCGCCGCCTCGACCGGCGGCCACAGCTTCTCCTGATCTGCGCTCAGCTTCAGCCCGGCATGGACGGCGGCGATCCGCGCATCGACGAAGGCGGCCCGGTCCTCGGGGTTCATGCGCATGTGGCGGACGTGCTCCATCCACGGGCGATGATATTGGGCGTAGACCGCGCCCGAGCCGGCGATGCTGAGCACGGCGATGGCTGCGACGGTGAATTTCTTCATCCTGACCTCCTCTGGAAAGGTGCCCGTAAGGATGAGCGCGAGGGGGCTGACGCGCAACTTACAACTTGGACAGGAAGCGCGTCCTTGCAGAGATGTAATCGCCGTGAATGTCCGTTCAGATGCGAACAAAAATAATTCGCAACAAAAAGGGCTTCCGTGCGCTGCGCGGAAGCCCTTCGTTGGGGTCGCCCGTCGAGGTCAGTTCGTCGGGCTCTTGGCTTCCTTCAGGAACTCGTCGATCAGCCCCTGGCCGATGCGGCCCGCGGCCTCCTTGTAGACCGGCTCCATCGCCTTGCGCATCGCCTCGTCCTGATCGGCCGTCAGCTTGATGATCTCGCTCTTGCCGCTCTTCTTGATCTCGGCCAGCGCGTCATCGTTCTCCTTCTGCGACTGCGCGTTGCTGAACTCGGTCGCCTCTTTCATCGCCTTTGACAATGGGTCACGGATGTCGGCCGGCAGATCGTCCCAGAATTTCTTGTTCACGATCACCACGTAGCCGATGTAGCCGTGATTGGTTTCAGTGATGTACTTCTGAACCTCGTGCATCTTCTGGGTGTAGATGTTCGACCAGGTGTTCTCCTGGCCGTCGACCACGCCGGTTTGGAGTGCCTGGTAGACTTCCGAGAACGCCATCACCTGCGGCAGCGAGCCGAGCGACTTGAACTGGGCCTGGATCACGCGCGAGGATTGGATGCGGAATTTCACGCCCTGATAGTCGGCCGGCGTGATCAGCTTCTTGTTCGCGCTCATCTGCTTGAAGCCGTTGTCCCAATAGGCAAGGCCGGTGATGCCCTTGGCATCCAGCAGCTTCAGCAGCTTGGTGCCGAGCGGCCCTTCCGTCACCTTCCGCAGCGTCTTGATGTCGGGCAGGATGTAAGGCAGGTCGAACACCTCGAACTCGCGGATGCCGAGCGGCCCAAACTTGGAGTTGGACGGCGCCAGCATCTGCACGCTGCCGAGCTGGAGCGCCTCGAGCTCTTCCTTGTCCTTGTAGAGCGTCGAGTTCGGATAGACTTCGACCTTGACCTTGCCGCCGGTATACTTCTCGGCGAGCTCCTTGAACTTCTCCGCGCCCTTGCCTTTCGGCGTGTCGGTGGCGACAACGTGGCTGAATTTGATGATGATCGGTGATTGGGCCGATGCCGGCCCGCTCAAGCCAAGTGCCAGAACCGCGATGGAGGCGGCGATCGCCGAGGTGCGCATGGTCTCTCCCTGTCGTTTGTTTGAGCCGCCCGGCGGCGCCGGGTGGCCAGTCTTATGCCGGCTGCATCAATAGCGGCTCGCTTACACAGCCGCTATTGTCCCTTAGCAGGGCAGCCATTCAGCTCGCCGCCGCCGTCACATTGTCGCGCTGGCGCTTCATGACGATCTTGTTGAGCGCACCGAGATAGGCCTTGGCCGAAGCCACCAGGGTATCCGGGTCCGCCGCACGTGCGGTCATCGAGCGGCCGTCCTGCGCCAGCCGCACCGACACTTCCGCCTGCGCGTCGGTGCCCTCGGTGACTGCGTGCACCTGGTACAGCTCGAGCTTGGCCTCGTGCGGCACCAGGCGCTTGATGCAGTTGAAGACGGCGTCGACCGGGCCATTGCCCTCGGCTTCCTCGATCTTGATCTGACCGTCGACGTCGAGCTTCATGGTCGCGCGCTGCGGACCGTGGGTGCCGGCGATCACCGTCAGCGAGGTCAGCTTGATGCGGTCGTGCGAGGCCGCCATCTCCTCGTCGACCAGCGCCTCGATGTCCTCGTCGTAGATGTCCTTCTTGCGGTCGGCCAGCGCCTTCATCCGCGTGAACGCATCTTCCAACTGGTTCGGACCGAGCTTGTAGCCCATCTCCTCCAGCTTGTGCACGAAGGCGTGGCGACCGGAATGCTTGCCCAGCACCAGCGACGACTGCTTCAGGCCCACCATCTCGGGGCGCATGATCTCGTAAGTCGAAGCGTCCTTCAGCACGCCGTCCTGGTGAATGCCGCTCTCATGCGCGAAGGCATTCCGGCCGACGATCGCCTTGTTGTATTGCACCGGGAACGAGGTCGCCGCCGAGACCAGCTTCGAGGCGCGGGTCAGCTGCGTCGTGTCGATCTTGTTCCAGTAGGGGAATTTGTCGTTGCGCACGTTGATCGCCATAACGATCTCTTCGAGAGCGGCGTTGCCGGCGCGCTCGCCGATGCCGTTGATGGTGCACTCGACCTGGCGCGCGCCGCCCGTGATGCCGGCCAGCGAGTTGGCGACCGCCATGCCGAGATCGTTATGGCAGTGCACGGAGAACACCGCCTTGTCCGAGTTCGGCACGCGCTCGATCAGCGTCCTCATGAAGTGGGTATATTCCTCCGGTACCGTATAACCGACGGTGTCGGGGATGTTCACCGTGGTGGCGCCGGCCTTGATCACGGCCTCGACGATGCGGCACAAAAAGTCCATCTCGCTGCGGGTGCCGTCCTCGGCCGACCATTCGACGTCGTCGATCTGGTTGCGGGCGCGCGCGACCATGGCGACCGAGGTCTCGATCACCTGCTCGGGGGTCTTGTTCAGCTTCACCCGCATGTGCAGCGGCGAGGTCGCGATCACGGTGTGGACGCGGCCGCGCTTGGCGAACTTCACGGCTTCGGCACAGCGGTCGATGTCGGCGGGATGGGCGCGCGACAGGCCGGCGATGACGGCGTTCTTGGAGCGGCGGGCGATCTCGCTGACCGCCTGGAAGTCGCCTTCGGAGGTGATCGGAAAGCCGGCCTCGATGACGTCGACGCCCATATCATCCAGCAGTTCGGCGACCTCGAGCTTCTCCTCGAAGGTCATGGTGGCGCCGGGGCACTGCTCGCCGTCGCGCAGCGTGGTGTCAAAAATGATGACGCGGTCCTTCTCGGACTTGTTCACGGTGGCCATTCCTAGATTTCCTTTTGAGCGTTTGCGCCGTTCAGAGCCGTTTCAGTCCCTTGGCGCTTGAGGTGTCCGGTTGATCTCGACCAGCCCCTGAGCGCCCAGGCGCATGGCGCCCAGCCGGCCCTCAGGGGCAAGTAAGAAGAAGGCCGCCAATAAGGAGGGTGGGCAGCAGCGCAGCCGGGATCGCGGCGGCGGCCAGAGCCACCTCCCCCGAAATCCCCTCGATTTGGCCGCGAATCAGCATTGCCAGACCCTGTAGAGCCTCAAATCCTCGGTCAAAACCGTTGACGGTTGGTTTCGGGAGAGGCCCGATGTGGCCGTTTCTAGACGAGAAATGGCCGCAACTGCAACGCCAAAAAGAGGGTCAACATAGGTGACCTAAAAGGTAGGCCTAGGCCGTGCCGGTGCGGCGGGCGCGCGCCCTGTTCTCCCAACGGTTCAGCATTTGGCCGAGCTCGCCGGTGGGCGCAGCGGTGCCGGTCTTCGCGACCTCGTTGGTGTTGGCCGGCGCATTGGCTGAGAGCCAGTCCGGCTCAGCGTACTCGCGCCAGCGGCGTGCCTCCGCGCGCCTTTTTCGGGAGACGTAATCCCGCGTGAAATAGCCAGCCGCAAAGGCAAACGAGAGAAGGATGACCAGGATGACGACTTGCACAATGAGCTCCGGCTTTATCCCCTGCTAGCGCCCTGCAATCCAAACGCACTCGAAGGTGACGAAATTGCGACCCGCTATCACGCCGCGGTTTCAAGTCTGCCTCTCGCAACCGGACGCGGACCGGACTAACCTTCGCCGCGCTTGGCCGGATCAACCGGCCGGCCGAACGTAACCGGGAGGATACGATGACACGCCAGGAGGCTCCTGAGCAGGAGCAGCGTGCGCACGATGCTGCGCTTTCACGACGAACGCTGGTCGGGGGGCTGGCGCTCGGCGCCGCGGCCACGTTGGCGGGCCCCGCGCTGGCCCAGACCGGGCCCGCCGCACCGCCGACGACGATCACGACGCCGCCGCGCGACTTCGGCCCGGGCGGCGCGCCGACGACCTATTTCTGGGACCCCGACATCATCGCGGTCGATCCGTCCTTCAACGATCTCGCGCAGCCCAACACCGCGATCAAGCGTCTCTATACCGGGCTGCTCTGGGCGGAAGGCCCGGCGTGGAGTGCGCAGGGCCGCTATCTCTTGTGGAGCGACATTCCCAACAACCGGCAGATGCGCTGGACCGAGGACGACGGCCGCGTCAGCGTATTCCGCTCGCCCTCCAACAATTCCAACGGCAACTCGTTCGACTTCCAGGGCCGCCAGCTCTCCTGCGAACACCTGACGCGGCGGGTGACGCGTTACGAGCATGACGGTACCGCCACCGTGCTCGCCGAGTCCTACCAGGGCAAGAAGCTGAACTCGCCGAACGACATCGCCGCGCATCCCGACGGCAGCTATTGGTTCACCGATCCGCCGTATGGCGGCCAGCTCTACGAAGGCGAGCCCGACGTCGCGGGCGGCCCGAGCAATGCAGGCGGCAAGCTCAATCCACGGATCGGACAGCCGGCCGGCTTCGTGCCGGGCAAGCGCGAGCTGCCGACCAATTGCTATCGCATCGATCCCTCCGGCCGCATCGACCTCGTCGTCACCGAAGACCAGGTGCCCGACCCGAACGGGCTCTGCTTCTCGCCCGACTACAAGAAGCTCTACATCGCCTCGACCGGCAAGGGACCGGGCGACACCGGCCCCGGCGGCAAGGGCGAGATCTTCGTGTTCGACGTCGGCAGCGACAACAAGCTGTCGAACCTGAAGAAGTTCACCGATTGCGTGATCGACGGCGTGAAGTGCGGACCGGATGGCCTGCGTTGCGACGTCAACGGCAATCTCTGGGCCTCCAGCAATGCCGGACGCGCCGTCGGCTACAGCGGCGTCACGGTGTGGTCGCCGGAGGGCAAGCTGCTCGGCCGCATCCGTCTGCCGGAAGTGTGCGGCAACGTCTGCTTCGGCGGCCCCAAGCGCAACCGCCTGTTCATGGCCGCAAGCCAATCGCTCTACGCGGTGTATACGGCGACCCAAGGCGCCGGGCCGGGCTGAGCGGCACCACCCACGAACGAACGCGCCGGCGTGAAGCGCCGGCGCCGAAGAACCTCGACTTTCGCGATGTTGACTTTCCGCCGCCCCGCTCCCCATACTTTGCGAACAACAACAAGATTGAACGACGGTTTTGAGGGAGGATAGGATGCCGACTTCACGCAGGCAGCTGCTGAAGACGTCGGCGGCTGCCGCCGCCGCACTCAGCCTCGATTGGACACGCGCCCAGGCACAAGCCGAGACTATACGCATCGGCCTGATCTACGACCTCACCGGCCCCTTCGCTGCGGGCGGCTCGGTCGCCTCCTCGATCGGCGCGCAGATCGCCATCGACCTCGTCAACGAGAAAGGCGGTGTCGGCGGCAAATACAAGGTTGCTCCGGTCGCCGCGGATTCGCAGAGCAAGCCGGACGTTGCGATCAACGAGGCCGAACGCCTGATCAGCCAAGAGAAGATCGACATCCTCAACGGCGTCTATGCGAGCTCGCATGCGGTGCCGCTCGCGGCCAAGGTCGAGCAGCAAAAAAAGATCCTCTGGATCACGACCGCGGTCTCGACCGCCGTGTTCAAGGACAAGAACCTGCAACACGTGTTTCGCGCGCAGATCCATTCGGATCAATACGGCCAGGCCTTTGCAAGCTTCCTCACCGAGCACGCCAAAGCCAAGCTCGGCATGGATCCGAAGGAGGTCAAGGTCGCGTTGATCCACGAGGACGGCCCTTATGGCGTCGGCGTTGCCTCCGCTGACGAAGCCTATGCGAAAGAGGCCGGCATTCCGGTGGTGCTGCGCGAAGGCTATTCGGCCTCGGCGCCCGATCTCTCGGTGCTGGTGACGAAGATCAAGCGGGCCAAGGCCGACGTGATCTCGCACGCGGGCTACAACCCTGACATCACCCTGTTCCTGCGCCAGGCCCGCGAGAGCGGGTTGCGCTTCAAGATGCTGTTCGGAGCCGGTGCCGGCTACAGCCAGCTCGACAAGTTGCGCGCCACGTTCGGCGCCGACATCGACAATTTCTGCAACATCGACCCGGTGCCGGCACAGCTGCTCGATACCGCCAAGCTCGCGCCCGGCATGGGCGATCTGATCAAGACCATGGTCAGTCGCTACCAGGCCAAGACCGGCGCCACCGACGTGCCACCGCACTGCTCGATGGGCTTCAACCAGACCTGGGTGCTGCTCAACAACGTGCTGCCTGTCGCCAAGGAGAAGTACGGCAGCTTCGAGCCCGAGGCGATCCGGAAAGCGGCGCTCGACGTCGACATCCCCGCGGGCGGCACGATCCAGGGCTATGGCGTGAAATTCTTCCCGCCGGGCACGCCGCTCTCCGGCCAGAACGAACGTTCGACGCCGGTCGTGATGCAGAACGCCGGCGCGCACATCTCCGTGGTGTGGCCGACCAACATCCGCACGCAGGACCCGGTCTTCCCGCTGCCGAAGGGCTCGACCTACGGGGCGTGAATGCGCGGCACGGGCAGTGTACACCCTCTCCCCTTGCGGGAGAGGGTGGCTCGCCGCGTTGCGGCGAGACGGGTGAGGGGTCTCCCTCCGCGTGTTCAACTCTCATTGGGATGCGCGGAAACAACCCCTCATCCGGCGCTTCGCGCCACCTTCTGCAAGGGGAGAAGGGAAGCGTGCCTGCGGAGACACGTTGCTTTCACAACACCACCCGCCGCCCCTCCTC
>NZ_JADYVZ010000037.1:0-14399 GCF_020194195.1 Bradyrhizobium sp. BRP19
AATGATTGCCTACGCCTTCTTGCAGCACCGTCGCCTCGCACATGCGGGACGGAAAAAAAAGAATCAATGGGCCTCCGCCTCAACCAACCATGCCCGCCGTACGCCACGCCATCGTCGATCTCATTCTTCGGCCGCCATCGCAGCGAGGCCCGCACTGCAGAAGACGAATCCGTGAAAAACCACAGCACAAACCAAATCTGCCAAAGTAGTGCTAGGGCGCCGTGCACCATTTTAGTGACTAGCAGCATCCGACTGCGTGCCTTGTCCCGAGAGCGGAAAGAGGTTTCTCATGTCTAAAGCAAAGCGACTTGAAATGATCAACCCGCCACCGCCGTAGAGCTCGACTGGCCGCCATACGAGGGACTTTTCATGTTTGACAAGAAGCGCCGCCAATTTCTGCAGAGACGTTCGGGAGATAGTCTGAAATCGAGGGTCCGTCTAGGTGTACAACGGCGGAATTTTGTCGCGGCATCCGCGGCGCCCATCTTGATCGCTGGTCGCGCGTCTTGATGCGAAACGAGCCGTTCCGATCTGGCGCTTATGACCGTCTGCCTAACAATCACTAGCCAGCAGACCATCATCGCCACTTTGGAACGGGAGCAGGCAATCAAGACGCGACAGGTGCTTTGACTTCAATTCAGCCTCCCCGGCCGGTAGACTCCCACTCGGGCCCGCACTGCTTCCAAATCACGGCGAAATGCCGTTCTGGTAGATGCGATCCGCTCTGCAGGCGATGACCTTCCCGGTCAGCTTCTTCCGCTGCTTTGAGGCTGGCCGTTTCGGGCTTAGCGGCGCGTGGCAGGGACAGCGTCCGCTCCAGCGCAACCGAATGACGCCGAGTCGCGCCCGCACTGCCTACAATCCAAGGCTGATCTCCAAGTCGCCGCCACCTACCAATCAGGTGCCGAGTCACGTGCCCGCTAACTTCAACCACAGGGATGAACAGTGCACGTATTCACCGGCGCACAGCCGCCCGGCGAGATATTTCCCGATCAGCATGTCGGCTTCATGCCTCATCAACGGGTCGCGCTTGTCCGTCGATAGGTCGGTCCGAATCCCGGCGGTGACGGCTGTTGCGACCGGTTAGAAGGTGGTGGTTGCATTGGCTTGTCCGGACTAGGTGCCGAGGGCGAACCGCGAGCCTGGATCGGACGAGGCGAACGTGATCGTTGCCATTGGTCCGAAGTCCGGCAGGACGGGGCAGGGTCGCACAAGTAACGCGTCGACTGTCGGCTTTCAGACCAAGCCCGACAACTGACCCTAGAGCCCCGCTCCGAACTGCCTGCAGAACCTCCAATTCTCGACTCGGCACGGCCTTTGCTCGGTCTGGGCAGCATCACCGAATGCTCCAGATGCGGTGATGTTTAGGGGCGGGCTCGGCGCCGCGTCGCCGCTAGCGTCTGGCCCGCCCCGCCGGTTTGCTGTGGAGGCGAGGTGAATCAGATGTTCAAGTGGTGGCGATCGGATTCGCTCACGCTCGTCGCCGCCATATCGGACGAGGATACCAACGAACCGTGTAAGTAGCACAGCATCAGCGTCTCCCTGAGCGGGAAAGGAGACCGCCTGTCCACGAGTTCTTCGTTCGAGACAAGTTAGGAGCGGAAAGTGCACCCGCAGCTCGGGAGCAGCAGGCGGCAATATCGAGCCGCAAGACGTTGGAGCAAAGATGCACACTGGAATGGGAGTGTCGTACAACGTTGAAAAGGGCTGGGGCTTCATCCGGCCTGATGACGGCAACGGCAAAGATTTGTTCGTGCACATATCGGGCCTTTGCGACTGCGAAGGGGCTGATCTGGTGCCGGGCACGCGTGACATTCGATCTTCGCTTTTGTCATCGAGCGGGAAGCGTCGGCTGAGCATGCCGGCAAGCAGAAGGTGCTGATCGGCGAGGAGGTGTCGGAGCGTCTGGATGGGGAGCCGGCGAAGTTCCGTGTCATCGTCAGACACCGTCCCAAGTATGCCTTCGGCATCCCGCTGAACAATCGACTAAGGCGGGGATACGGAACTCGTCGCGGGAGCGACCAAGTGGAGGTGGGTGCACCATTCGAAGCCATAGTTGGTTACATGACGAAGCTCTCGGGGATTCTAAGTAAACGGGAACGTTGTCACTGGTGCTCGCTGGCAGTCTGATTCTCGAAACAACCTACGCTTAAGGAGCTTGAATTGTAGAGGAAGCGCCCTCCGCCCTCCCCCGGGGCTGATAAGCGGTCATCGCCCCTTGAATAACCTTTAGGTTCCTGTCGAAGCTGAAACACGCTCGATCAACTCCAGAGCGCGGCCCACGTCTTGGGGCCGACAATTCCGTCAGCCTTCAACGGATTACCACCGAAATCAAAGTGGGATGCTTGGAATGCCTTCACCGCAGTCTCAGGGTCACCGGTCCGAAGATGCCGTCGTCTGTTCCAGGATGAAGATAGTGTCGCTCAATCAACGCCCTTTGCGCGTTCTTTACTGCTTCACCTTTCGAGCCTGGCTTAATGAGTCGCCCGTTCTTTAATCGCGGGCACGGTATCAAGTGGCCGTTCCGTCATGGAGATTGCCAAGCTCCGAGGGGAGACGACGAGCTCCTGAGGATGGTCCGCCTCGTCACCCTGAAACTTAACAGGCCCAAAACGAGATGAGAGACGCCGGCGTGGCCGCACGCGAGGCGCGCGCAATCGCTCGGCGTTTCAGTCTCCACGTTTGTAGGAGCGCGACCATGCGCTGCGGCGGCAGATCGGGGAATTCTTGCGCTACCCGCTCTCGGCAATGCGCTCCTTGCGCACGGCCGTCCCGCGATCGTTCGTCCCGAGAACGGTGCCGAGTACAACGCGAAAGCTACCCGCGTCTTCCTTGTGTCGCTCAATATCGCCATCTCCCGCTCGAAGAAAGGCCGTCACTGGAGAATGGGTGCCGGGAGAGTTTCTACGACAAATTCAAGATCGACCTCGGCGATTCCGGTCCGCTTCTCTTCCCTCGGCGAGTTTGTCGCTGACATCTACAGACAGATTCACTACGACAACGATGATCGCATCCGACAGCGGAGCGGCTAGTCGTGCTCGTGGGCATGCTGGGGGCTAAAACTCGGCGTCTTACGAAACGGCTGCGGCACGTTCGTCTAAGTCACCGACAATCCGCAGTCAGTCAGATCGACCACGACGTCGCTCGCAGAGATGACACCTCTCCGATGAGTAATCGCTAGCACAGTTACATCCTCAGCCAGGGTGCGTATATGGTCCATAATGTCCCGCTCAGTACGTTCGTCGAGTGCGGAGCTCGCCTCGTCGAGAAGAAGGATCGCCGGCTGGCCATAGAGCGCGCGGGCAATAGCAACGCGCTGCCGCTCCCCGCCGGAAAGCTTCAAGCCGCGTTCTCCAACGGTCGTTTCAAATCCTTCTGGTAGCGCCTCGATCAACGGCAGAATAGCGGCTTCTTTCGAGGCACCGCGAAGGCGTGCCTCGTCGCGGGGCCGTCCTAACAAAATGTTGTCAGCTAGCGACTCATTGAGCAACATCACGTCCTGCGGTACGAGAGCAACTGCGGCATACCAATCCGCGCGATCGACGCTTGCTATATCGGTTCCATCGACGAGAATTCGGCCGTAGTCGGGCTCAATCGATTTCAGGGCAAGCTTAAAGATCGTGGACTTCCCCGATCCGGTTTTACCCACAAGAAAGGTAATCCCGCCGCGCCCGGCCTTAAACGAGACGTTGGTAACGCCGCGTCCGTTGTCGTAGGCATAACCAACGCTCTCGAAAGAGAGCTGGCCAGCGGAGGGCTTGAAATCGTGAGCATGAGATGCTTGCCGCTCTTCTGGTGCGGCCCACAGTCTACCTAAAGGGATGAGGTCGGCTCGCAACCGCGCCACGTCAGAGATCGCCCTCGCGACCGTCTCAAAGGGCATATTGAGCTGAAGCAGAAGCGTATTGAATAGCACCATACCGCCGATCGTGACCGCGCCGGCGTGATATTCAGGTATAAGAAGGAGAAGTGTGACCGCAAATTGTAGCGCGACGGCGAGGCCGAGCACGGCGATGTAAACCAGTCGGTGCAACACGTAGGCTCGCCAGTTATCACGCACCTCCCGCGCCCTTATCATAAAGCGTTCGTTCATCCAGGAGTGACTGCCGAAATGGCGCAACGCGTCCATCGCGTTCATGACGTTGCCGACGAACCGAGCATTCTCCTGTCCGGCTTCGACCGCCGCATCCAGGAACGCGCGTGCCTGACGCGTGGAACTCAAGCTCAACCCAATCGCGATTGCTCCATAAACGGCGACGATTGCAGCGATCTGGATGCAGCAGGGATGAAGACGACAATCCCAAGCTGGACCAACGTCGTCAATGCGCTGCGCCCGCGAGCGGCCGCACTCTGTATCTCCGCCGGATTGCACTCAAGAAAAAAGGCTGCGGTTTTCCTTAAGATGCGATCGAAGAAGCGAGTTGCAGCAATGAAGCCCAGGTTCTCGGCTGCCATTAAGGAGAGATACTGCAGCATGCGCTGCAATGCAGAGGCTACGCCGATCAAAACTGCATATCCTGCGAAACCCCAAGCAACCGCCGACATGTCTTCGCTGCGCGGAAGACCATCAATGAGACACGAAAATACATAGGGGCCTGCGAGGCTGCTGGCGCTGGAGATCAGCACCACCGCCGCAACGATGAGAAGCAAGCGCCGATCGGATCGCCAGTACGCATGCAGAATTTCGGAAGCCGGCGACAATACGCTGTCGTTGACCTGATCTGCGGCGGATCCAGAAAATGGGGCTTTGCTTGCACTTAGAGAGCTGACATGGCCTTGCGATCTGAATTCCATACGATCTCACGTAAAGTTGCGGCTGTGCGGTTTGCTGCCGTTCACCATTACTAGACACCAACCCAATTCTGTCCAGCACGGTCTTTCAACTGCCGACATTGGTGGGTTGTCGCCCGCCTTCTACATGAGAGACTTTCTATTGTGACTCGGCACGTTGCCGCGCCACTCTTGCTTTTACTGAAACCTCGACTTGAGACGACGAGAAGCCCGATCACCCGGAGATTGACATGAAGAGCGCAACTGCAGACACGCCTAAGCGGCCATCGCGGCCCGATACAACTGACCTCCCCTTACCGGTGCTGCCACCTCCCACAATTGAGGGAGAGAAGGCTCCTTTCCCTAACGACAGCGCTAACCAGGGCTACCTTTAAGATCATTCGTCACTCGGTTACCGCCGCTCACACGAGAGGCGGTAACGTTTAAGTCGAGGAACAAATGCTCAAGGCCACTCTGAAAATAGCCGATTTGGAAAACTTCGATCCTTTTGCCAAAGGCAGTTCGATAGAGTTTGGTGAAAGCTACATCTGGCCATTCCAACATAAGAGCCTTGAGAGCTCGTTAGTGACGAACTCTGAGCAATGGTTCTTCGTCATACGCGAGCGTCAAGGGGTGGCGGACGGGACTGGCGTCCATTCGGTCCCCATAGCCCATGCGTCCACGGATCAGTTTCGTCAGCACTACCAAGACTGCATGCACTGGCCGCTCGATTTTATCGTGATCGAGGCCGCTCGCCGGGGTCCCCGGTTGCGTGTATGAGCAGGTCATATAGGCAGCCTCCCAATTTACTTCCACGTGGAGGAACGCACTCGTACGGTTACGCTTTCCTGGGATTTCGTGGATCTTTTGGATAAATCGCGAGCGATTGATGCAGAAATTATAGCCCATCATCTATCTATGAGAACGTTCTACTCTGCGCGACAGGCCTGCGTTGGCGTTAACCTGCTGACTGCTGGCGCCACCTTGTACGTCGACAGATCGGAGACGTCATTTGAGTACGGCGCGACAACTTCATCAGCCCCTGAGCTCAATGGACGAGAGAAGAGCAATCATGCCCTTGAGTTTTCTGATACTCTTCAGGCGGTTGTTCGTTCACGGCCGACGGCCTTCTGCGCAAGCGCTGTGGAGCTGAGCGGAGGAATGGACTCCGCTTCCGTCGCAATTGCTGTTAGCAAGAGCGTAGCATCGCTGGCATGTGGCGGGATACTATTGGGCGACGGGAGTAGCCCCAAGCAGATTGACCGCCGAGCGAGCATTTTGAGCGCACTGAATTGCCGCGATCACGAAGTTGAAATGCACGCCCACATGCCTACGATTGATCTAGATCTTGACCTGAAAGGACGCTTGCCACTCATTTCAGAGTATTACCTCGAGGCGTTCGGGTCACTCTGGGATCGGTTTCGCGGTGATGGCTGCGAAATAATCTGGAGCGGCATAGGAGGAGACGAGCTTTGCGCTCGCTTCAGCAACGACGAGGAGGAACCCAAATCTCCGTCTTCACCCCACCTGGATATCGCGCTTGGACTTGCAGAAGACCTGTTGACGAAACGCGGGCTCGACGCCGCTCATTCATCCTTCCTTTTTAGCGCCCCCATCAGCGCCACTCTATCCACAACTCTGCTGGCAAGTCTTTGTCATGCTCGCCCACTCGCGACGCGAGGACTTTGGCCCATCCGCCCATTCGGCGATCCGAGATTGATTAATTTTGGAGCTAAGCTTCCGTTTGCACTTCGCTCGGGCAAGGAACTTCTCCGTTCTTATTTGCGTGAGCGCTTGGGCTCTGACGTATTTCCACGCGGTTACGCAAAGGAGACTTTCGCGCTTGTGCTGCCAAGGGCGATTGCGGCTCGTGCGGACATAATTTCATCACAGCTTGCTTCTTGCGCCTTAGCCGACTTCGGCCTGGTTTCGCAGGAGGCTGTCATGGCGCTTTTGAACAGGGTGATAACAACACACGAACTTTCCGCAACGAGCACCTTGGTTCGTTTTTTATGGGCGGAACGTTTCGTTCGGCAACTCTGTTGATTTCGCCATTATCAGCCATGGGACTTCCGCAAAGTACCGTTCATTGCAGCTACCGCTTAAGACCATTTTTCAAGGACAGCTATGTTGATCTCGGGGACCAGACCGGGCGGCGTCTTTCGCGAAATCTACGAGGTGAAGTCGAGTTGCGCGCGCACGGCGCTCTACAAGGCGATCGGGCAAGTCGCGATTCACGACGATACTCGGAATGGCGATTGCAAGCGCCTCCTTGTTCTGCCGAATGGCGAAGCCAACCCTGCAGATGCGGCAATGTGGCACGTGCTCTCACCCGTGCGGAGGTCTCCCGTGAATCGCGGCGGAACGCGGCTACCCGCGGCGGCGGGTTGGATTATCGGGCCACAACTGCACAATGGCAACAGACCGATCTGCCCGCCGGCCCAAGCCGCCTAAGCTTGCGCCCAACGCAGCCTTGCGCACTTATGTGGCGGAGAGACTTTCCGGCAGTGTTGTAGCCTCGAGCGGAGCTTGTATTGCTGGTCCCACCGTTCGGTGGAACGGCCGCCGGCATGGCCAGCGAAAGGATCGACGATGGGCCAAGGCATGGAAGTCTGAGCAGATTGCCCGACGCTTGTCGATCGACTTCCCGGACGAGGGCGGATTCAAACGGTCGTCGCAGCGCCCAATTTTTCACTCATGATATAATTCGTCAAGCGCTTCTGTCGGCGTTTTCCAGCCCAGTGTCTTCCTCGGTCGGGCATTCAGGACCCCTGCTACAGCGGATATCTCGTCGGCGCTGTGGATGCTCAGGTCTGTGCCTTTCGGGAAGTACTGCTGCAGCAAGCCGTTGGTGTTCTCGTTAGTGCCGTGTTGCCAAGGGCTTTGAGGATCGCAGAAGTAGACTTGGATACCCGCATCGATCTTGAGGCGGTCGTGCTGAGCCATTTCCGCTCCTTTGATCCCAAGTCAGCGTGCGACGTAGCTCTTCGGGCAAAGTGATGATGGTGCGCGAGATCGCGTCACGCACGGCTTCCACTCCGTGTCCCGCGAGTGCAGGTCCGTTCTTCTTACGTGGAACTTCGCCATGCCCGCCAGCCGGGGAAGGTGCAGTAGCATTGTGAAGCGCGTCGTGCGCTCGACCAACGTGCCGATCGCCGAGCTGCCAAGACCGAGAATGAGGTCTCCCTCCCAATGTCCCGGCACTGCTCGATCGGCCGCTTCAGCGGGGCGCTCACTGATCATGATCGCCGGCGAGACGAAGTTCTTGCCTCGCCTGCGTGCGCGCGCCCTGGGCACGCGCAACACGCGCCCGGTTCGCAAGCAGGCCGTCAGCTCGCTGCGTAGTACACCGCGGCCCTGTACGAAGAGAGACCTGATAAATGGCTTCGTGGCTGATGCGCATCGTCTTGTCGTCCGGGAAGTCGATCGGCAAGCGTCGGGCAATCTGCTCAGGGCTCCATGCTTTGGCCTATCGTCGATCCTTTCGCCGGCCATGCCGGCGGCCGTTCCACCGAACGGCGGGGCCCGGAATATAGGCTCCGCTCGGGGCTACAACGCCGCCGGCAAGTCTCTCCGCCGCATAAGTGCGTGTGTGTTTCGCGGGATCGTGAGCAAGGTTTTCGGAGCCTAGCACTGCTTCGGCCGACAACTCAACCGGCTTAGGGATGGGCCTCGTCGTTAACGAGGAAGCCCGATGCCTACCCAGAGATTGTCGATGCGCCGGATCAAGGAAGTTCTTCGGCTAAAACATAAGGCCTGCCGGCGCAGGCCATCGCGCGCACCCTAGACATCAGGAGCTGCGCCGGCGCAATGTGACCCGCCGCTTGCTCTGCGAGGAGTACCGCGCAGGCAATCCCGACGGTTTCGGATACACCTGGTTCTGCACGACCCTACGAGGCCTGGAAGGGACGGGCCCGGCCGTCAACGCGGCAGCCCCATCTGGGTGGCGAGCAGGTGTTCGTCGATTTCGCCGGCGACACCATCGACGTCATCGACTCCTTGACCGCGGAAGTGCAGCCGATGAAGCTGTTGGTGGCAGCGATGGGCGCTTCGAACTATACCTACGCCGAGGCCTGCGCGAGCGAGGGATTGGCCGACTGGATCCGGGCGCACGTCACCTGTTCGCCTTTCTCGGCGGGGCCCCGACGTTCGTGGTCTGCGACAACCTCAAGGCCGGTGATGAGTGAAAATCACCAGCGTGCCTTCGGCACGACTTGCGCATCTCAGCCTTCAGAAAAGCTACTGACTTGAAATGCCGAGTGGCGGCGTTATGCGGCAGGAAACGCTGCCGACAGGCTGACATCCTGATCCTCCTGAAATAGTTCATGCGCTCAGCGGCGGTCGTCATCGCACGATGCTCGTCGCCATTGATCGCGAATCGGTCCAGAGCGTCGCGCCGGCGAACGTCACGCCCGCCGAGGCGGATAGTCTCGTTCTGCAGCACGAACACGTTGCTGGCGGCCGCGGCGGCCTTAGCCTCCCGAGGGTACGGTCGATGTCCGCACCGTAGGCGAGGTCGCCAGCAACCACCATGACGTCGAAGGCCGGACGGTCTGCCGGTGCCTGGAGGTCAGCCGCGGGTGAGCTCGACATGAATGTCGGACATGGTCCAGAGCCGCACGGTCGAGAGGCCCGGCTGACGCCATCGCCTCGAATAAAGTCGTCGATGGCCGGCGCGAAAACGACCTCGTTCGAGACGCAGCGAGGGCATCGTGCTGCGTCGGATGGTAGGTGAACTCGCCTTGCTGGTCCTAGGCGCTACAGCGAAATCTGGCCATCTTAGCGCTCCTGCTGCGGCGAGGGCGGCGGCACCTCGGTCAAAGTGTCGGCGTCGCGGTCGTAAGCGCGTAGTAAACGCTGGCCTGGCCTCGCCAGCGGCGCAGCCGGCGGACGTTGTCGAAGCGCTGCCCCAAGCGGGGCGGCACTGGATCGCCGGCCGCGTGCTCTGCGCAGCGGGTTTCGAGCCACCCTTTGTTGGCATGCAGCCGGCCTTCCGCGCCGCAAATCTCGCAGGTGCAGGCGGAGCGGGCGACGGCCAGGTCAACTGCATGGCCGATCGCGGACTCGGTGGACTTCGAGGCTTCGGTGTCCCAGTCGACGAGCAGGATGCCCATCTTCTGCTTGATGCGGACGAATTCGAAGGTCTCGCCGTCGCGGAGCGCGACTTCGATCCTGCGACAGAGCCGGACCAGGATATCCTGCCACCCTCGATCGCAGTGCGGGTAGCCGAACGAGCGGCTAGGCTCCTAGGCCGTCGTGAGGAACAGACGCGGGTGCCACAGCATGAGGTCGCGGCGCCAATCCATGTCATTACTCCCCCATCTCATTACTCCCGACCTCCAGGCTGGAGGGGCGATATCGACAAGAACATCGTTCGCGCGATCGTACCGCCTGCAGGTGACCTTATGACCGACGACGCGCTGCACAATGCAGATGTCCTCCAGCCCCGGACACCTCTCGACGGCCGTGCCCTGGGCATGAGTCTCGCAGCGGATGCCATCCCCCTCCGAGCTCGATCTCGATGGTGAGGTCCGCAGCAGGTGAGCGCGCGCGGAGAATCGCGGTGCACATGGCGCAGATGGGCGCGGGCCGCGCCGATACGCCGGTGGAGGGGGCGCCGCTCGATCGAGTTCGACCCGCGTGACCTCCGGATACTCGAGCCCATCACGGAGGCGGCCGCCAGCTACTAACTCGAGCTCTCGGCTCTGGAATAACATCGGCCTGCCCGCACTTCGTGCTCCCGGTGCCGCTGTCCCGATGGTCGCACCATACTCCACGATGTAGAACACCGCAGCGGGAACGTTGGCACCGAGACATCTCACCAATTTGCTCGATCGCCTCAACGAGGAGATCAGGCGGCGCACCTATGTCGTGCGAATCCTCCCCAATGCCGAGAGCTGTTTAAGGCTGGTACGGGCGCTGACCGTCGAGCGCCATGAGGCCTGGCTCGAGGACCATCGCGCGCTACGCCGGCGGCCTGACGATGCTCAGGCCCACCAAGGGGATGCACGCCCCCCTCTCCGCCGCCGTCGCTCGCTAGGGCTACGCTTTTGCGCAAGCGAGCGACGGCGGCTCCGAGGGGATGGCTCGGCCGGATCCCATGATCGATTTTGCTGAACTTGACGCACAGAACTGCCGATCCGGGCCGTCGTCGTGGTGCGGCTGCCGCTGATCGTAAGCGAGCCGAACGCCTTTCGTCTGCGGCCTGAACGTCTTTATTGTCTCCACGGCAAGCGGCCCCGTGGGCCGCTTTTCGTTTTGTGAATGGGCGCGCAGTCTCGTCAGCTTTCAGTAAGCTAGTCCCAATAATTGGTTGTTGGGTTTAGCGGGGGTGGCACGGACATTGCTGTGGTTTCCAGAGCAGTGGGGTGGAGTGTCACCTTCCGCTAAACTCACCAGCAGTGCGGATGCGGCAGGTGCTTCAACTCAGCCCCCCTGGTCGGCCGGCACCGTGTCGCGCCCACTGCTTCTAAATCACGGGCCATTCCCGGTTCTGTAAGTTACGCTCGTTCTGCGAGCGATGACCTCCCGGTCAGCTTCTGCCGCTGCTTTGAGGCTGGCCGTGTGGGGGTTAGCGGCGCGTGGCAGGGACAGCGCTTCCCCTGTGTATGCGTGGGGGTTACTTGAGCGCCGAGTCACGTGACCGCTAACTATCGGCAGTGCGGGCGGGGCAGGGACAGCGTCCGCTCCGGCGCAACCGAACGGCGCCGAGTCTCACCCGCACTGCCTGCGATCTGAGGCTGATCCCCGAGCCCCGCGAGGCTGCAACCCCGGTTCTGGTAGTTGTGCCACGGCTTTTTGCGATGAATGTATCCCACCGCCAGCTTCTTCCGCTGTTTGAGGCTGGCGCGTGGTAGGGAGAGCGCTTTTTCTCCAAGCGGGCGCCGAGCCACGTGGCCGCTAACGTTCCCGCTGTTTAGGTCGCGGCTACCACCTTGAGCGGCCTGTCGACCCGGGACCGGTATGATCCTTTAGGCCATCGATCACCTTGAGCGCCACTTCGAGTTCATCTCGAAGATGCTTCGTAATCCGCAGTCCGCTCGCAAGCTCCTCGCGGCTGATTTCCGCGCCGTGGGCGACTTTTTGTTCTAAGTCGCGTATAGCGTGGTCGATCTTTTGCAGCGAGAACGTGCCAAGCATCATCCGGCTCCGTCCACGATTAAGGGTCGGTCATCCGGCCGCGCGGGTAGGACCCACAACGTAAAAATGCGTCCATTACATGGTTGAGTAAAGCGGGTGGCGTTGGGGGAAAATCTTTTCCCATCTCGCGTCTGAGCGCCTCGAATTCGGCTAAGGTCGAAAGAGGGCACTCCGCCACCGCGTACATTTTTGTGCAGATAACTTCAACCCGGAATCGCCGAGCGGCCAGCTGCTCTTCAGTTCGCTGTGGCCCCTAGGTGTCTTCTGCCGGGGTATGGCTTGGCCTACGGGCGTAGTCCGTGAATGCTTGGATTGCCGCTACCACATCGGTCCTAGGCACGGCGGTTACTCCTATGAGCGGAGCCAGCTCGAACAGTTGCGGGCCGAGCGCTTCAATATGACATGCACGCGGGGCGCGGCAACCCACCGGTACTGGTAGGTGCTCTCCAGTTCTTCTCCACCATACAATGGTAGCACCTTGGGGAATTTGAACCTCTCGGGCGGAAAGGTGGCCAGCCCCGGTCTTCGAGGACGGGCTGGCTACCATCGCTTGCGACACCGTTTGGGCGACCCCGCACCCGGACTCGTCGCCCTAAGCCGGTTCCAGCATCTTGATCTCGCTGACATCAACTTCGCGTCGGCGTGCCACGCATCGGGGGCTGCCTGCAAACGAAGCTAGATGGCCGGGCCGTTGCCGACCGGCTTTCCAATCCGGGCGGCTTCGGACTGACCGGCTTCTTCTCCGCGAGGATGTCGTGCAGATGCTGCCTGGAATCCCAGCGCTTCTGCAATCTCGGCCTTAGACTTCCTGATGTACTGTAGAATTTCATCAAGGACGGCGCCCGGATGAGACGGGCAGCGGTTAGGATCGCGCTTAGCCTTCTGCTCTGCCATTGATGCTCTCCAGCATGTCGGAGCCCTCATGGCTTATTCGGTATTCTGCGTTCAGTGGTACTGTTCAAAGTCAACCTTGAATGCATCGCCTTAGCGACTGGCAACGACGGGTCTGTTGCCTTGGTCCTCTCCCTTCTCTGGCTTGCCGATCTCCAAGGCCGCCTCGATCAACTTGACGGCAGTCGGGAAGAGCGGGACTGTGTGCTCCGCTTTCTTGTTCTTCGTCCGTACAGCGGGAATGATCCGAGTGGGGCTTTTCCCCGTGTAGGCCGTGAAGCTCGGAACGCATCATGCTCGCGACTTCGCCCCGGCGCTGGGCTGTCAGCAATACGGACTTTCAGCGCCAAGCGCGTTCCATCCGTGATGCCCGCTTCCTCATCGTTCAGGATCGCAAAGAAGGCTTCAGTTCGTCGAGTGTTAGAACGCGGACCTTCTCGACTTCCTTGCCGCCAACGTTCTTCATGCCGTGCAGGAAATTCTCAGTCAAATCTCGCGGTCGTTCGCATACCCCGCAAATGGTGGGGATATCCGCTTAAGCAATCCCGATGAGCAAGTGCTACCAAATGAGATAGGTTCGACATGTTGCCGGTTGTGGTACTTTCCGAAGCTCTTGGTCGGATCTAGACCACGCAGCGAGCTGCGATCCTGTTCAGACGGAGAGACGTTGAATGACCGCGAGAAGTCCCGAATACGAGAAACGCGAACGGAAGACCCATCCAGAGCCCGAACGGGCCGCCCAGGCTTCAGCCTCTGAAGCGGGAGGCACCACGCACGATGTTGGAGAATCAGCGAGGGCTGCATCAAGCCGTTCATTTGCGTCTCCGGAATGGAAAAAATCCCTCGAAGAGACAACAGACCTGTTCGCTGCGGCGTTGAAGGACGGGTCAAAGCTGGCTGCTTCCTCTCTGCACGCTCAGGTCAATCTTCTGAAGAATCTTGCCAATTCCAAAACTCCCTCGGACGTGATGAAGTGCCATCTGGATTTCGCGGAGCAGTTCTGGTCGAAATCGTTCAGCAAAGGCTGAGAGATAAGATCATTTAGAGCGGGCCGTCATCTGCGGCAAGCTGAGCAATTCGCCAAGCGTGAAATAGGGTCGATGGCGCTCTATTACCTCCGAGGTGAACGGACCTTTGGCAAGCCTGACAATCACCCCAGTCCAGCTTCGCTACATGCTCGACTACCCATGCGAATGCTCCTCCTCGTGAGGCTCAGTGATTCTGAGATGGAGATGGTCGAGCTCGTGATTGCGTAGTTTTCGAGCCTCAATCGCGCACGGCGTGTTGGAGAACGGGTGCGCGTCCGAAGGAAGACGATCGATTAAAAGGCCCGCTTGCCTGCTGTTCAATACGCCAGCGAAATTTCTGTGTGCTTAGCAGGTCGGATGAATGCCGCCATCGCGTACAGGCCGTGCGTGCAAGAGAATGCGCTGGGCCGTGATGGGCAGCACGTTGTCGGGGCAATTTGGCGACGCGAGCGTGAGCCTGCAGTCCGAAGTTCGGCGGGACCAACTGGGACGGACAGTGCCCCGGTCGGCCATCAGTTTTCAGACCAAAGCGAACACCTTGACCCTGTAGCCCGCCACGAAGCGCCTGCA
>NZ_JADYVZ010000038.1:0-14050 GCF_020194195.1 Bradyrhizobium sp. BRP19
CCTGCAATCCGAGTCCGAGGGGCCTGCCCTCATCTCTTGCGCAGCAAGGCTGCTCGGAAGATGGTCTACATACTCAACCTCCTTCTTCGCGCCGTCATGGCGCACATACCACCGTGCAGCCGAAGGCGATCACCTTCCCGACCGATGCCAAGCTGCTGCACGCGGCGATCAAGGGGCTCAACCGCCTGGCCAGGAAGCACGGGATCAAGGAGCTATGGCGGAATCTGGGTGATGACGGTGTGAGGAAAGGCGGCGTATCGAGGCGGGTGACGAGCCTGCCAGAACCTCTTGAGGAGAGCGATACGCCATGACCGAGACTACCAATGTTCTTGCTTTCCGTCAGCCGTCCGCGGTTGATGATCCACTGACCGATATCGTTCGAGCCGGCGCGCGGGACCTGCTTGCTAGGGCGATCGAGATCGAGGTTGGCGCGTTTCTGGCCAGCACGGCCAATCTGACGCTGCCCGATGGTCGAGCGCGCCTGGTCCGACATGGGCACGGTCCGGTACGCGAGATTGCGACCGGCATCGGTCCGGTGGAGGTCGCTCGTCCCAAGGTCCGCGACCGCGGAGCGAGCGGGCCAGGCGACCGCCTCCGCTTCAGTTCGGCAATCCTGCCGCTATGGGCGCGGCGGACGAAGAGCCTGGATGCCTTGATCCCGGTCCTCTATTTGCGCGGCATCTCGACCGGCGACTTCCAGGACGCGCTCTCGGCGCTGCTCGGCAAGGATGCGCCGAACCTGTCGCCTTCGGTGATCGCCGGCCTGAAGGCCGATTGGCAGGTCGAGTACGAACGCTGGCAGAGACGCGATCTGTCGGCGCGTCGCTATGTCTACATCTGGGCCGATGGCGTGTACCTGCAGGCCCGCATGGAAGATCACAGCGAATGCATGCTGGTGCTGATTGGTACCACGCCCAAGACGACTCTGCGCATGTTAGCTGCCACGATCAAGGCGCGATGGATTTGCGAACAGGCCCATCAGCAGTTGAAAGAGGAACTCGGGCTTGATCACTTCGAGGGACGATCCTGGCAGGGCCTTCATCGTCATGCGCTCATGACCATGATCGCTTACGCATTCCTCCAGCATTGCCGTCTCGCAGAAGCGGGGCGGAAAAAAAAGAATCAACGGTCCACCGCCTCAGCCGAGCCTGCCGGCCGTACGCCAAGCCATCGTCGATCGCATCGTTCAACCGCGACCTCAGCGATGCCCCCACTGCAGAAGACAAATCGGCGAAAAGCAGCGGCGTGAATAAATCTGCCAAAGTAGTGCTAGGTCTGTACTCAATAAAGGATTCCATCTGGGATTAGACTGTGATTGAAGCTTCTCAGCGGGGGGCGCTTGAATGGTATTAGCTCTAAGCAGAGCGCAGTTCGACATCGTTGAGCAGGGCCTGCACGGACAGGAATCGAAACACCTCGCAGACCGTGGGCATTGGGGCGCGCTCGCGCCGTTAGGTCGTGTCTCGCTTTAGGAAGGCCCGCAGCCGGCCGATGACTTCAGCGGTTCGCTGACCGTCACGGCGGATGTGGTCAAGGGCGCCCCCGATCTCGCCGAGGTCGGGTGCCAGATTCTGTATATCTGCTGGGCCGGCTCGGTATTGATCAGAATGTCGGCGAGCGGCTGGTTCAGCTCGTGTGCGGGTGAAACGGACATCTCTCCCGCGGTCGCGCGGCGGTTCATGTGGGCGAGCTCCGACATGCGCTGGCGCGCCTCGACCTCGTCCACGAAGAGCAACCGGCGCTCGCGCAGCAGAACGGCTCTCATCAGCCCCTGCACCAGCACCACGCCCGCCTCCAGTCCGGTCCCAGGACGGGCGAGATGAGGCTCTCGCTGTAGATCAGCGCGTGACCCTTGCCTGGTCACGGAGCCCGCCCGCAGACACTCGCGTGGCGACATGGTCCTGCTCGGCGAACGAGTCTCGCCGAGGGCGACCTCGCCCTTATCTCTATCACCGACGCAGGTCACGGCGTCCTATGCATGGGCATAGGCCTCTCCATCGCGCATACCATCGTCGAAGCGCATGGCGGCCGCATCGGGGCCGAAAACGTCCCGTCAGGGGCGCCGTCTTTCACGTCAGACTGCCGCTTGCAGTCGCGCGATCGCGACGCCGTCCCGGGAATGCGTCACCCGAAAGCCTTCTTCAGCGTCGCGAAGATCACCGCGAGCGACTTGTCGTAACGGGTCACCGGCGGCACCGGGCGATCGACCTTCATCAACTGATAGACCGCCATCTGCGCCGCGCGCACCGAATATTCGACAGTGAAGACGACGTCATGGGGGATCTCGACGAACTGGCTGACGAAGGCGAGGTTGACCGAATTCTTCGGCACCGGCATCGGCCGGTCGGCCAGATTGCGCGGCATGAACATGCTGGTGATGTAGGGCATGCGGCAGGGAATGCAGGTCGCGGTCTCCAACATTTCGCGATCGAAGTTGAGGTGCCCGCATAGCTCGTTCAGGATGTCGGCGCCGCCGCTCTCGGACATTGGTTTGGCCACGAAATTGCCGACGCGATCGGGGTGCAGCGCATAGCCCCAGAACACCTGCACGTCCTTCGGCTGCCCAGCGAAATGCGGCTGATGATACAGCACCACCGACATCAGCCAGTTCGAATCCCTGAACGTGACGAGCCCGCCGGTGCCGGCCCTGTTGCCGGAGAACGCCTCCATCTTGTCGAAGAAGCGGGGATCTCTGCAGGTAACGGTGAACGACAGCCAGTAGGATTCGGGGATTGAGGTGTTGAACGCGGACGGATTGCCGAATTCGGGACGTCCCTTCGCGATCCTCTCCCACAGCGCCCAGCCCTGGCTATCCTTCTTGGTCAGGTGCGGCGCCGGATCCGTCATGGTGCCGAGGCTCGAGGCGTCCGTCATTGAGCCGTTCTGGAAGAACACGAGGTCGTCGTCCTCGAGGCGCACATTGGCGGTGCGGCCGTCGCGGTCGAGCATGAGCTGGCGGACGCGCATGCGCCCGCCCTCGTCCTCGAGCATCATGTCGATGACAGCCGTGCCGAGCACGAACTGCACGCCCTGCTGCTTCAGCCAGTCGGCAAGCGGCCGCACGATCGCGTCGTACTGATTGTAGACCGTGCGTTTGACGCCGGCGAGGGTCTCGATCCGCGGGAACTCGTTCATGAAGCGGTGCAGATAGCGCTTCAGCTCGAGGGCGCTATGCCAGGGCTGGAAGGCGAAGGTGGTCTGCCACATGTACCAGAAATTCGACTCGAAGAAGTTCGGCGACAGCCAGTCGGTGATGCGGCTGTTGCCGAGCGTCTCCTCTGAGGCCTCGGTGAGCCGCAGCAGCTCGAGTCGGTCGCGCGCCGAGAAGCCCATATGAGTCACATCGATCTTGAAGCGGTTGCGGTCGACCAGCCGCGCCTGCGAAAGCGCCGGATTCTCCAGATTGAACGCGATCGTCTCCTCGCGCACGCTGAGGCCGGGATGTTCGAGCGACGGAATGCTCGACAGCAGGTCCCAGGTGCATTCGTAGTGATCGGTGGTGAGCATGCGCCCGCCGCGCAGCGAATAAGCGCGGTTCGCAAGCAGCGCGCCGTCGAGGCTGCCGCCGACCAGCGGCTGTGGCTCGTAGATCACGATATCGCGCCCCGACACCTGCGCGTCGCGAACGAGGAATGCCGCGCCCGCGAGCGATCCGATGCCAGCTCCGATGAAATACGCCTTCATAACTTGCCTCGATTGCAATTCGACATTCTGAAGCGACATAGCATGGCCGGACGCATTCAAGGTTGCGCTGGATCAAGCGCGGTGAGGACTGGCTCAGCCACGCGGAATGGCGGCGGATTGAGCCGTTGTTGCCGGCGAGGGCGCAAGGGAGCGCATCGGGTCGATGATCGATGCGTGATCAACTGCAGTGTCCACTTGCTAGAAGCAGGTTCGCGCTGGCGTGATTGCCCGGAAGTCTACGGTCCTTACACAACGATCTACAACGGCGTCAGTCGCTGGAGCCGAGCGGGGATTGGACGAACGTTTTTACGCTCTGACTGAATCAAGCGGCGTGTCCGGCTCGATCTCGGTGGATTCCAGCTAAATCAAAGCCCATGGCCCCCGCGGCCGGCCCAAAAAGGAGGACCTTCAACAATGCGATCGGCCGCTCGCGCGGCGAACAACCACCAAAATCCAAGCGTTGATCGACAATATTGGGCGCCCCGCTTCTTTCTTGATTACTCGTGGCAACACCCACGTAGCCCGCGTCGTCGACTGATCGAGCCTACGACGTTAGAAGCTTGCGCGACGAGTTGGCCGCGACGCTCGGTCATGGCGTATCGCTCTTTTTGAGAGGTTCTGTGGTATCCGGCATCCGCCTCGATACGCTGCCCATCTCAAGCCGTCATCACCTACTTTACTGCATAGCTCTGCTCGAAAGTGCTATATAAGACGAGTGTCTCAATCTAGAAAGCGGTTTCGGGGCCTGCTGGAAGGCGTAGCTAGTGGGCTCGCATGGCTGCGCGTTCTTTGCCACGCCCGAAATATCTCATGACTACGACGTAGAAGACCGGCACAAAGAACACAGCAAGGACCGTTGCTGAGATCATCCCACCGAATACGCCGGTCCCGATCGCGCGCTGGGTTTCGGCGCTGGCGCCACGGGCAAGCATCAGCGGGACCACACCGAGTGCAAAGGCCAGCGAGGTCATCAGAATCGGCCGCAATCGACGTCCGGCTGCTTCGACGGCGGCCTTCATTGGGCAATGCCCCTGAATGCGAAGATGCTGGGCGAACTCAACGATGAGGATCGCGTTCTTGGCTGAAAGTCCGGCAATGGTTATTAGACCGATTTTGAAAAAGACGTCATTCTCGAGCCCACGAAGATGGACTGCAAGAACAGAACCGATGATTCCAAGCGGTACGACAAGCATCACCGAGAACGGTATTGACCAACTCTCGTAAAGCGCAGCTAGCACCAGAAAGATGACCAGCATGGAGAGAGCAAGCAGGAAGGGAGCCTGCGAGGCGGATTGCTTTTCCTGCAGCGACTGCCCAGTCCATTCAACCGCGAAACCTGCCGGCAATTGTGACGCTAGTCCTTCCATTTCCAGCATCGCGTCGCCACTGGATATCCCGCGTGCAGGCCTGCCTGCAATGCGTGCAGCCGGATAGCCGTTATAACGGACGAACTGGAGGGGGCTAGTTTCCCAGATTGGCGTGACGAGCTCTGACAGGGACACCATGGCGCCTGCATTGTTGCTGACATACAACCTAAGCACGTCGTCAACCTGCATTCGGGTCGCAGCATCGGCTTGCACGATCACCTGTTGCATGCGTCCAGCATTCGGAAAATCATTGACATAAGTTGACCCGATGGCAGCCGTGAGGGTATCACTGACCGCGATGAACGATACACCCAGCGCTTCAACCTTCTGTCGATCGATCTGCAGCTTCACGTTCGGCGCGCTTGGCAGGCCTTCAACATGGACGTTTCCCACGAGTTTGCTTTGAGCCGCAAGCTGCAACAACTGGGCTTGTGCTGCCATCAATGCAGCAACGCCGCGATTGGCTCTATCCTCTAAACGCAAGGAAAACTCGGAAGTGGTCCCTAGTGATTCGATGGCAGGCGGCTTCAAACTCATGATCAGCCCTTCCGGTGCGCTGACCATGGCTGCCGTCGCGCTGTCAATCTCGTCGTCGATCGTCCCGCTCCGTACGCTCCAATCCTTGAGTGTCGTGAACGAGGTCGCGGTGTTCGGCCCAGAGCCGGAAAATCCGTAACCGATTAGCGAGAGGTTGCCCGCAATGTCTGGGCGTGACCCCACATGTTGGTCATACCGATTCACAGTTTCGATGGTGCGCCCTGCCGTCGCGTCGGCGGGCAGGACGAAGGTCGTCAAAAAACTACCTTGATCCTCTTCGGGCACAAACGATGTCGGCAAACGCATATACGCAGCCGCGAGAACAACGCCGATGACGGCATAGAGCACCATCATCCGGCCGGTCCTCGTGACCATTTTAGCAACCCATCCGACATAGGCGTTGGTCAACCGGTAAAGGGTACGATTGAACGAGCAGAAGAAGCCTCGTTTTTCATGATGGCCGCCCTCGATTGGACTAAGTAGCGTTGCGCATAGTACTGGTGTCAATGTGAGGGCAAGAACAGCTGAAAAGAGGATCGAGACCGTCATCGATAATGTAAACTGCCGATAGATCTCGCCGACCGACCCGCTCGTGAGCCCCATCGGAACGAACACTGCTGACAGAGCGAGCGTGATACCGATGACCGCACCTGTGATCTGGTTCATGGCTTTCTGCGTAGCAGCTTTGGACGTCAGCCCCTCCGTGGCCATGATGCGTTCTACATTCTCGACTACAACGATAGCGTCATCGACAATGATACCGATTGCCAATACCATACCGAACATCGTGAACACGTTGATCGAAAAGCCGGCCATCCACATCACCGCGAAGGTGCCTAATAGTGAGATCGGGACGGTGATGGCCGGGACCAGTGTGTATCGGACATCCTGAAGAAACAGCAACATGACGAGGAAAACGAGGATCATCGCCTCGAATAGGGTCTGAAGAACATTCTTGATCGAGATCTTCACGAAAGGTGCGGTCTCGAAAGCTACGGCGTAACTCATTTCGTTCGGCATGGCCGGCGCGAGCTCGGCGAGACGGGCCTGGACGGCGGCGGTCGTCCGGATCGCATTTGCGCCCGGCGTCAATTGAATCCCGGCAGCCGTCGCCGGTTTGCCGTTCTCGCGGATTGCAAAAGTGTAAGTTTGTGCACCCAGCTCCACGCGCGCGACATCGGCCAGCACGAGCTTTGAGCCGTCCGGCTCTGAACGGAGCAATATGGCCGCAAATTCTTCTGGCGTTTGCAATTGTCCTTGAACTGTGAGTGGGATGCTCACCTTCTGCCCGGGCACGGTTGGTTCCGAACCGACGCGTCCCGGCGCGATCTGCGCGTTCTGAGCCCGAATTGCTGCTATGATATCAGTTAATGATAGCGAATAAGACAAGAGCTTGGTTGGATCAACCCAAATGCGCATTGCGCGTTCCGAGCCAAAAGCCTGCACGCGACCGACGCCTTCAACACGCTTTATTTCAGGAGCAAGGATTCGCAACAGGTAGTCGCCAAGGGCGAGTTCGTCACATTGGCCATTGTTGCAACTGAGCGTCACAATCATGATAAACCCGGTGGAAGCCGATTCCACAGTAACGCCGATTCTGCGCACCGGCTCAGGAAGACGCGCTTCGACACTCTTCAAGCGATTCTGGACATCCACCTTCGCCATTTCGAGATCGGTGCCGGGCTTAAACGTAGCGGTGATGCTCGCCTCGCCCGACGTATCGGCGGTTGATTCGAAATAGAGCAGGTTCTTGACGCTCGACAGCTCTCTTTCAATCAGACTGAGAACGCTGTCGTTGATCGCCTGAGGTGTGGCTCCTGTATGCATTGCATAGATGCTGACTGTCGGCGGCGCGATGTTTGGAGCGCGAGAGACAGGCAGTTGCGGGATTGCCAAGCCCCCCAAGAGAACGACAAATATAGCGATTACCCATGCGAAGACGGGCCGCTCGATAAAGAACTGAGGCATAGCTCTTCTCTCAATGCTCGGCTTGCACGGCGGCGTGCTTGAATGGCTGCGAGTGCACCGTGGCCCCATCCCGCACGCGCTCCTGCCCCTGCACCACGACAACGTCGCCGGCTTTTAACCCCGAAGTAACAATGTAGCGGCCATCCACAACCTCACCCACATCGATGGGGCGTCGGGCCGCTTGCTTGTTGTGGTCGACGATGATGAGTTGCGCTCGGCCCGCCAAATCCCGGATGACGGCTTCCTGCGGCACTAGCAATGCGCTATGCCGCACCACGCGGGGTAAGCGGGCGCGGACATACATTCCTGGAAGCAAGAAGCGCCCCAAATTCTGCATCTCGACGCGCACGGTGATATTGCCCGTGCCGGGATCGACGTTGACGTCCGCGAACAGCGCGCGCCCGGTGACCGGATAAGGCTTTCCGCTCGTGGCGCTAATCTCAACGGGCACCTTAGACAGATAATCAAGCTGCCTAGATTGAACAGACTCGCGGATCGCGTCGATCTGCACAGCAGGTCGGCGAATATCAACGTAGACCCGGTCGATCTGCTGGACGATCGCGAGAGCCTTGGCTCCGTTAGCCGAGACAAGTGCGCCCTCAGTAACAAGCGCCGGGCCGATCTGCCCAGAGATCGGGGCCCTTACTGTTGTGAAAGCCAAATCGAGCCTGCGGCGCTGGAGCATCGCCCGTGCCTCGGCAACATTCGCCTTCGCCTGAGCAAGATTGGCGATCGCATCATCATATGCATCACGGCTGATCGCATTGCTCGTCACCAGCTGTCTTGCACGCTCGAACTTACTTTCAAAGCGCACCAGACTGGATTCAGCTCGCTGAAGCACTGCGGCCGCGCTGTCGACCTCCGCTTTAAATGGATCAGGGTTGATCTGAAAAAGCCCTTGCCCGGCCTGGACCTCCGAACCTTCGTCGAACAGGCGCTTCTCAATGATCCCGCCGACCTGGGGCCTAATCTCGGCGGTTCGGTAAGCAGCCACGCGTCCCGGCAGTTCGTCAGCGAGCGTCACTGCCTCCGGCTTCACCGTCAGCACCGTGACGAAGGGCAGACTTACTTCTGGTGGTGCGGCGGGCGTGTCGCTGGACTGTTCGCCACTGCATGCAGCGACCAGCAGAGCCGTCGGCAGAGCTAACCACAAGCCAAACCTATCGAGGCCGCGCGCCATTATCCTGGATCCATAGCTATGCAGGTGAAATGAACACTGGTTCGTTATTGCCGCGCTCATGCCGTGCTTGGCCAAATTGTATGGAGTGAAAAGAGCTCCGCCCGGACGGGTGGGTAAATGAGGAGCTTCTGTGTGCCTCAAAATTCGATAGGATGGGCGGAATCACCGTATCCAGGTTAGCAGTGAAATCAGGGTGCTCGACTATGCACATGCGATCCTCCACCTTTGTGTATAACGCAGCGATCCTAGATGAATGTGGCCGCCCGTGCGCGTCTCTGCGTTTACCATGGTCCGTTCCTCAAGAGTTTATGCGGTGACGCACGTGATGCGGACGGCCGTGCAGGTGTCGTGCCAAAGCAGACACTCATCTGGCACGAAACGATGACCTTGATCTCGCTAGGTCTGACAGGCGGATTGTCCAACTTCTGACAAGGAGAGCAGCTTTCTGCCGGCCCGTCTACGAGCGAGAACGGCTGCGTAAGGAGCGAAGCTCACAAGAGCGTAGTGCAAGATCGTGTGTCGGGATGGAGATTTCGACCCTACCTGCCACCATCGGCCGATGGCGCGTCGATAATACGATCGAGAAGCATTGCCTGCTGTCATCGGCAGAGGATCGCCGCTTCCATCCGGATTGCCGCGCGGAAACCACCACCACCGCTAAGAACTCTTCCTTGTAAGATCCTAATTGGGATTGTCGCCGCCTTCGTGGCGTTGAAGAAGGCCGGCGATGCCGGTGACGGCAAGAAGGCACGTCGCGGCGAGCAGAAAACCAAAGGCGTGTTGATCAGCTCGACCATCTCGATCCGCAACGCCTTCCGCAAGAAGAACAGCTGGTTCGAGCGCCGACAATTCAGTCGGGCTGCGGCGATCGCCGCCCGCCGAGGATCGGGGCCATTAAAGGCGGGCGGCCGGGTTGGGTCGTTCAGAAGAAGCAAAAGGCACCGACCAGGTTGGTGACGCGCCTGATCGACTTCTGCCGTCTAAGTTGCTAGCGACTGGAAACGCGTTTCACGCGCGTTCCTGATCGGCAGCCGGCTCAACATGCTTCAACGCGAATGCGTCCTCATGGGCTATTACGCCATACGTTCCATCATAGCAACCGAGCCGGACGCCAGACGCGTCTACAGAGCCTGAAGCAAGCGGGCGGCAAGTCCTGGGCGCCGAGCTTGTCGTAGCGGGTGGCGTTGCGTCGAAACTGCTTCAGTTTGTTGAAGAAGCGCTCAACGTGGTTGCGCTCGCGATAGATGGTCTTCTTCCACCGGAACCTCTTCTTCCGGTTGGATCTGTTGGGAATGTTGGGGATCACACCTTGATCACGGATGTGGGCACGAACACGATCGGCATCGTAGCCTTTGTCGGCGATGACGACGGCGCGCGCATCGAAACAACCGCCGCGTTCTCAACGGCATCTTCTGGGTCCTGCGCGCGGGAGCTCCGTGGCGCGATCTGCCCGAGCGATACGGGCCTTATACGACCGCTTACAATCGGCTTCAACCGCTGGCTCAAAGCCGGCATCTGGGACCGGCTGATGGATGCGGTCGTCAAGGCACACGATGGCAAGGTGCAGATGATCGACAGTTCGGTCGTGCGGGTCCATCAGCATGCTTCCGGGGTGAAAAAAAGAGTGGAGATCGTTGTGTGGGCCGAAGCCGAGGCGGCCTCACCACCAAAATCCACGCGCGCGTCGACGCGAAAGGCCGCCCGGTCCGCCTCATGATCACCCCCGGCGAGGCCCACGACGTGACGTGCGCCGAGGCCCTGCTCGACGGACTAAGGGGTTCGATCACTCCACTCGAAATCCGTCAGGTCGTAGCGCATGATCCTAGCCCCGATGTTCGGTAGCTTGAATCATGGTCCGCCCTGATCCGCTAGACGAATTTGAGTACACACCTTCTGTAATGGGCCCGATGATGTCAAGCCTCCCGAGTGAACGCCACGCCGCCGAGCTCATGCTTCTGTTCGTGGTCGACGCCTGGCCGCCACATCATGCTGTCAGAGGGAGCGGTGAGCCTATCTAGATACGCGTGGTTCGTCGGACGACGGCCACTGGGCGTGTAACGGCTTCACCGCATCCACCGTCCCGGCGACGGGACTTCGGGCACCGGGCTTCAGTTCATCCCGGTTGCGTTCTCGATCTCCTCCACGTCTTCTATGCTGCGATTGAGCCCGCTTCGGCCCATCGGTAAGTCGTGCCATCGACCCAGATCCGATGCAGGATCACTGCGAGCTTGCGTGCCAAGGCGACCTTTGCGCGCTTCGAGCCTCTCCGCTTGGCGACGTCCATCCCCCAGCGTTTGAGTTTTGAGAACCGCGTGATGCGCGATAACAGAACGTTGGCGGCTTCATACAAGGCCGTCCGCACCGTCTCATCGCCGGCCAGCGTGATTCCGCCCGTGACGTCCTTTTCTCCCGATTGATATTTCTTTGGCGTGAGCCCGAACAGCGCGCCTGCTGCCTTTGACTTTACAATGCGATGACGATCATCAAGCTCCGATTTGTAGGTGATGGCCACCAGGGGGCCAACGCCTGGTACTGTCATAAGCCGGCGGCAGACTGCATCATCACGCACAATTGCCAGCACAGCCTTGTGTAGTCTTCCGTATTCTGCCTTCAGGGCCGATCGTGCCGAAAGCATCGCACCAGCAATGCGCTCCAATGTCGCCTGGCCTGCAACCAACTCTCGAATCCGCGCTTCAAAATTCCTTCGCGTCACCGGGCCAACCTTCAGACCGAAGCCGCGCAAAATCCCTCGGATACTTAATTCTACATCGATCAGCCGCCCGAGAAGCTGTTTGCGTGCGATCAGGAGTGCCCGGATCTCTTGCGCATCAACCGACTTTGCGTGTACCTGCCGAAACCATCCCATCCGGATCAACTGGGCGATCCCGCGGGCATCCTTCCGATCCGTCTTGACCGTCATTGCAGATAATGCGGCCTTCACGTGCCGCGTTTCCAGCAGAACTGTTTCAAATCCTGCACCTTTCAGGCCCGCATGCAGCCATTGCGACAGCGGCCCAGCCTCCAGCCCGATCCGCTTCACTGCAAAGCCGAGCGTCTCAAAAAAGTCAACTAAGGCGTCGGGTTCGCTTGCGACCTTCGCTTCCTTCAGGATCTTACCCTGGGCGTCCACAACACACACGCTCGACAGTTCCAATGACACGTCGATTCCGGCATAATTCTCCACGGCTGTCCTCCGTCTCCAGATGCTTGGGGCCGACTCAAGTCGTGACCCCGTTTCATCATCTATCGGGGGACAGCCACCATCATGACCCCTTGCTCCGGAGCCGGGCCCATTACCGCATCTAGTTGTCCCCACCCGGTCCTTGGATCGAATTGCGAACAGAGTGCCCCATCAGCTTCGACTGGATGCGAGCTAGCGCGTCACTGAGCCTCGCCGCTTCATTGAAGCGTGTCTCCGAATATGGCGGGCGCGCGGATGGATCGTGCAAGAGGGCCTCCGCTGTATTCGAGAGCCGGCGAAGAGGCGTCCTCAGCCACTGCGCCGCACAAAAGAGTAGTGCTAGTGTGGCGATGGCACAAGCACCGAAACTACTCCAGAATGATCGGATTAGATTACGGGTGGACGCAAGCGCCTCGTCGGCACTCTGCCGAACCAGAAGAGACCAACCGAAGCTTGGAAGGTTCGCGAAGCCGACCGTCGGAACGATCACTGTGAAGTAGTCCCTGCCGTCAGGCCAACGTTCGCGCAGAGACCCAGTCGTGACGCGACTAGCCGCAAGCGCGGAGCCGATGTTGAGCGGCTGGTTGATAAGATCCGGCGGACCAAACAGGACGGTTCGATCCCCCGAAAGCAGCAGCACGTCAATGCCGGGTACTTGTAACGAGTCCATGCCTTCTGCGACCCATTTCCAGTCAAGGTGAGCGCCGATGACCCCGGCAACGGAGCCGGCGCGGCGCAACGGCGCTGCCAGGTCGATAAAGCGATAGGGCTCACGAGATGCAGGCAACTGGGTGGCCAGTAGTTGAGCGGCATGCACATCGATAGCCGCCGGCGAGACAAGGCCCCGTCTAAACCAAGGTCGCTGTGCAACGCTTACTCCTTCGAGCATGCCGTCTTTAGCCGCGAGAATGGTCCCTTCGAGATCCGCGACGCCGAGCCAAGTGTAGCGTCGATCAAGGCGGCTCAAGAAGTCGATGTGTTCTCGCGCATGCTTAAGATCTGTTAGGTCAATGAGCTCAGCGGACCTAGCTACATCCATCCAAACTCCATAGAGCCGACGGGCCAACAGCGCGGAACTCATTTCGCCGCGAATTCTTAACGCGTCGAACTGCAGCTGCTCTCCCCCTTGCTGTAGCAAGGCCGTGTAGATCGTCGCGGTCACCACGGCCGGCACCAATATGAGCAAGGCGCCTCCACAGAACACCAAGGAGAGTAGGCTCGGTCTTTTCGGCATCTCGCGCTCCTCAACTCGTTAGAGCTCGCGCCAACTCGCGGATCATTTGCAAGATGTTCCCTCGATCGGCCCCTGGCATGGCGGATTCAGTGTGAAGCTTCTTGATAATTTTCGCGCTTTGCTCGGGAGTTGGAGAGAACTTGACTCGATAGCCGTCACGAGTAGTCGCAGCAACATGCGCGTCTACTCCGCTAATCCCGGGCAGGTCGAGCTTCCCTGCTGCTCCGGCGGGAAGTCCGGATGGACCGCTGATTCGAGCGCCCCCTCGGCCCAGATTGAGAAGCCATCCGCGATGCTTCTCACCTTGGATCACCAACGTGATGGGTTCTGGAATCTGGCGCTGAGGTCGATCGTATCGCGGTCGCTCAATGCACACCACGACTGCCACGGACAGCACCAGAATGTTGTAAACTGTCCAGAACATCACGATAGCCGTGCTGTCACCCGCTGTTGCGGACGTATCGAAGACAAAATCGGAGTTCAACGGCACGATCAGGCCGCCGATCGTCAGAGCGAGCAGGAGTACAAACGGTCGCATCAACGCCCATTGAACAACAACCTTGGTGCGGTCGCCGCCTTTGGCCGTCACCGAGAATTTATGCGATCCGCTGGTGAGAAGCCCGAGAGCAGCTGCTTGGCTGATGGGCCAGGCCGCGATCAGGTGAGCAGTATCGTTAAGAAGCGGGACAAACAAGCCTTTTGAAAGCCAGTTTAGGGACACCAGAACCATTAGGTAATAGGGTACATAGTAACTGATAATTTCCAACAGCGACGCGTTCACGATGGTGATGCCGAACCACCAGTACAACAGTGGGCAAATCAGGCTGGCAAGCCTGAAGGGAAAAGTGCTGAGCCAGTAGAGCAATGAATCGAGGATCCCGATTCGATGCATCAGACCA
>NZ_JADYVZ010000039.1:0-12668 GCF_020194195.1 Bradyrhizobium sp. BRP19
CCGAATCCCATCGTGTGGCGGCTTTGCCGACCACGAACAGAAGCAAGGTACCCGCGGCACGCGCTCTTAAGGGATTGACAGAAGCAGACCGAATACAGAAGCAGATCATCGGGATTTTGAAGGAGCATGAGGCCGGCGTGTCGGTTGCCGATCTGTGCCGCAAGCATGGCGTCAGCGACGCCAGCATCTACAAATGGAAGGCGAAGTTCGGTGGAATGGAGGTGTCGGAGGCCAAGCGGCTGAAGACCCTGGAGGACGAGAACACACGGCTGAAGCGCCTTTTGGCCGACGCCATGCTGGACAACGCCGCCTTGAAGGATCTCGTGGGAAAGAAATGGTGACGCCCGCGGCCAAGCGGAAAGCTGTCGCCCATCTCCGAGGCGCGTTCGGGATGAGCGAACGGCGGGCGTGTAAAGCCATCGGCTGCTGCCGCATGACCATGAGATACCAAACGACCCGGGCGGACGAAGCCGGCCTTCGCCAGCGCATGCGGGCAATCGCCCAGGAACGTCGTCGTTTCGGCTATCGGCGCCTGCATGTGCTGCTCAAGCGGGAGGGCTATCTGGTCAACCACAAGAAGCTGTTCCGGCTGTACCGGGAAGAGCGGCTCGCGGTGCGCCGCCGTGGCGGCCGCAAGCGGGCGATCGGGACCCGGGCGCCGATGACGGTGGCGATGGCGCCGAACGACCGCTGGTCGCTCGACTTCGTGTCGGATCAACTCACCGACGGCCGCCGCTTCCGTATCCTCACCGTTGTCGATGATTGCACCCGCGAGTGCCTGGCGCTGGTGGCCGATACTTCACTCTCCGGCACCCGCGTGGCGCGGGAGCTGGACCGGCTGGTGATGGAGCGCGGCAAGCCGAAAATGGTGGTCAGCGACAACGGCACCGAACTCACCAGCAACGCCATCCTGACATGGGCCGATCAGAGCCGCGTCGCCTGGCACTACATCGCGCCAGGCAAGCCCATGCAGAATGCCTTCATCGAGAGCTTCAACGGCCGGCTGCGGGATGAAATGTTGAACGAGACGCTGTTTACCTCGCTGGCGCAGGCCCGCGTCGTGCTCGGATGCTGGCGCGCCGATTACAACGATGCACGCCCACACTCGCGGCTCGGATGGAAGACCCCGTCCGAGTTTGCAGTCACCTGCCAACCGCGCGGGATCTGGCGCTGCGCTATGCCGAGGGCTCCGCGCCAGCTCCCGTCGCTACCACCACCCAACCGGGCAAATCCAATAGCCGGAGCGAACTCAGGATTGGATAAAACTTGGGGGCAAGGTCAGCTTGGGCTCCAATCGGCAATTTCGGCTTCGGGTCCAAGGCGCGATCACACAAAAGGTGGGAGACTTCCGCTTTACGCTGGCAAGCTGACGTTTATGAGCACACGCTGTAGTTCCGCACGCAGCCTTAGGGCCTCTAATCTGCTGATAACGGCCGTTATCGAACCCACCCAATCACAGGCATGTCCCGACGGAACCATCTCAGCGATGCCTTCGCCGGCCACGAGGAGATTGCCGTACTGGCTTAGAATGAGCTGGAGCCGCGTTAGCGTCTTCGCTCAATGCTCAGTCGACGCGCTGACGGGAACCGGCACCATAAGTCAGGCCACCTTTACTGCCAGGACGCCGCCAGCTCCGCACTGCTGGTGTCATGCCTCAGCGAGCACGACCCGACCCGGCCGGGAGCGTTCTATCCGGATGGCACAGCGAGCGCCGGAATCCTCTGCTCACGACGGTATTTTGCACTCGGCTCATTGAGAGAGTGGCCGGCGCCGTTGACGCGGTTACTGCAGCCTGCCCGCAAAGCCTCGGCCGGATCCTCCGGACGAGCCGGCGGCGGAGCGAAATAGGCGTACCCTTTATGGACGATTCCGTCGAATAGGTCTGTGGGACCGACCGTAGGTGCCGTCATGTCCTGCGCACAATTGCAGGGGATTGCGGGTAGCGCCTCGAGGCAGTTTGCCGGGGATTTCCCCAGTTTCGCGCGAGTTGGGCTCCATTGTAGCCTGACCCCGAAATCCTGGGAGGGAGGCGCGCAGTTGAGATGCCAGCGTTGTGCAACATGTCGACGGCGCCGGGAAGCGCCGCTTCTGAATCCATCTTCGCATCGGTCGCCGCCAGCAGAGCCGCGATAGTCGGGTTTCTGATCGCCACAGGTTTTCGTTCGTACCCGTCCCGCCGCGCCTACTGTGATGCTGGGGGTTGATCCGCTGCCGCCGCCCCGTCGTAGCCCAAGAAGGCTAGGGATCGTCGAACCGAGTGGGCCCTTCCGGTCAACCGAAGGGCAGGCGCGAGATGCAGATGGGGGTCTTCCCGCGGGCGCCTTCGAATGCCAAGGCCAGATCAGTCAAGGGGAGCGTTTTCATGTCGACGTGCGAGAACGGACGAGGCGACGGAGTGGCGCCGTTGCTCGCATAGCCAAGTAGAGCGACGGCAGACGACACGAACGATTGCGGGCGTACCGAAAGCTTGAGCGTCAGCTCCGGCAAGCCGAAGTGATCGAACGACTATCCGTTGTGTAGCCGCTCGTCGGGAGAAATCGAGATGATCTTGGCGTTTCGCCTCAGATCACGACGATGACGGAGAGCTCCGGCAAGATCCGGCCAATCCAGACTGACGATAGCATCTACCGCTTCAAGGGCCTCCAATGGCGGACGCGCCGAAATACTGCGCTGGCACGGCCAAAAATGCCGGATGAGGGCTCGGGAATCCTGCGCCGCACTTCAAGTCGCAGATGACGCGCGCGCCGACGGCTTCGACGAACGTGATGCGGTTCTTCCAGGCTTGGTCCGCCCTTTCGTAACGGCCGACCGGGACCACAACAAGCTCGCTCGACTCAGATCAGCGAAAGTGCTTCTTGACGTGGGCTTCGCCGGCGACGGGTTCGCGCGGCTGAGGATAACGGCTCAGGGGGGCGACTGCCGGGGCTCGGGCAATCTCGTCTTCCTGGAGCGCCACGTCGAGACAGACATACACGGGAGCCGACGGAGCGGTACGGGTCATCATCGAGGCGCCGATAATGGATTTGACAGCGGCTGGTACCGTCTCGGGCTGGTCATCCCATTTCACGAACGGGCCGGACCAACGCTCCCTGGTCCCGGAGGAGATCCGGTCATGCTGCCCTCGGGCGTTCGCCGTTGTCCCTCCACGCCGTCCCATACGCATCGCGCGGCAGTATACCGCCGATTACGTGCAACGACCTCGAGCTTCTCCGGAGGCTTGGCATGCTTGCCATCGGTGCTGCTTGTGCCTTGGTTGCGGTGTTCATCCCGATCGAGCATCGGAGGAAGATGGTGGAGTCGACGGGGAGGAAGCGGGCGAGAAGAGCGCCTGAGCAAGACTCGTCCTCCCCCGGAGCGATCGCCGCTGCGGGCGCCTTCGTTTTGATCCATGAGGAAGGGATGTCGATCGTCGATCGCCGGCGCGCCGATGACCCCGGCGCCAAAAGCAGCGGAGCCGGCGCCTAAGCCCGGTGCGGCGATTTCCTTGAACTCGTGTTACCGCTGGAGCGGTTCGATGAACAGGGACCAGTAATACTCGGCAGCCGCTTCCTGCGAGAGCTTGCGGTCTTCCATCGAACCATACGACGCCATGCCGAGAGCCTTCAGAAAGAGAGCGTCGTCCGCCGCCTCAACTGAGAGGCTCTCGTTCATAGTTCCGTCGCCTGCCTGATCGTTGTATGCAAACAAAATGCCGCGCCCGAATGCCCCGCCGAAGCTGATTTTGCAGCGCGCGATTGCCTTTCCGTACCTGTACACGGCCGCGGTGAAGCGATCGGCATCGATGCGGCGGAAGTTGCCTTCGATACCTTCGTTCCGCTCGGCCAACTCTACCAAAGAGGCCTCGAAGAAATTAGCCATGAAGTCGAAACTTGCGTGAAGGAAGCGATCTCGATCAGCTTCAGTGAACGTTTTCTTCAGCCGCAGATTACTGGACCGCGGTTTGGCGTTCGAGAGGGGCGGCGACATTGGAGCTGGAGAAGCTTTCGACGCCTTCGAATTAGCGGCCAGCTTGGCGGGCAGGGCGGCTCGGATTTGCTTCACGACGTCGAGAAACGCCTCGTCGATATCGGACCATGCTTTGATCGGCTTCCCGTCCTTCGGTGCAGCCAGAAGCTTGCCGAACGGCGCGGAGTGCCAATCGCAGTGTCTCAGAATGACCGGAATCACCCGGGCCTCGCCGGCCTCGTGGCGCTCCATCGCGCGCTGCATCTCGACGTCATAGCAGTATGAGGACGCCAGAAAATCGGGTGAAACCAACAGAAGGATCACGCCGGCTGCATTTAGGTTGGAGTCAATGCTGTGATCGACCTCGTCGCCGGCCTTGATGCGCCTATCATGCCAAGCATCGATGAGTCCTTGCTTCTTCAGCATAGAGAGATGTATCTCCAGCCGGTCCCGCAGGTCTTCGTCCCTGTGGGAATATGAGAAAAATACGGTGGTCAACTTATCAACTCCAGCTTCGGAAAGTGCCGAGCATCTAGCTCTCGCGCCTGAGATCCGTCCGATTGCACCTCGGGCAATGTATCTTCGACAAAGGCTGCCTCCGCCGCCTAGCTTCCTGGACCTCGTCGGGCGTGAGCTCTTCGGAGTTGAAGCGGTTTCCGCAATTCAAACAGGACCACGTGATCGGCCGCGGCATTGCAAGCTCCTTAAACAACGTCATTATCGAATTGACCTCAAATAGGAGGCACAAACGCCGAGTTCAAGTCCGATCGATTGTTTACGATCGATCGGCCGGGTTCACCGCTGGCGCAAAGGTGGGCAGCGAGCGTCTCCGCCACGTGCTGACGTAGGTCTCGCCACCTCGTTGGCGCCAATTGGGCCGGCAGCGGTTCGGCAGATGCTTGAGCGAACGAGATTCCTTTTTGGGAGCTTTGGGGGCGTGCGTGCGCCGTGCCCTCTTCGAACGCTTCCTGACCGATGGCCGCATTGAGCTCGACTCCAACATCGTCGAGCGCGCCATCAGACCACAGACAATTACAAGAAAGAATAGCCTCTTCGCGAGCAGCGACGGGGGCGGACGAACCTGGGCGATCATCGCAACCCTGCTGCAGGCGGCCAAAATGAACAACGTCGATCCGTTCGCCTGGCTTAGCCTAACGCTTCAGCGTGTCGCCAACGGCTGGCCGAGCAGCGAAATCGACGCGTACGGCAAGGTCTTCGGAACTGTCGCCCCCTTCTCTGGCCGAACAAGCAAGTCAGACAGGAGAACGCCTAATGTTTCGGCGGCAAGCTCGAGAAGATCAATCGTCGGGTTCGCCTTGCCGAGCTCCAGACAGCTCATATAGGAGTTGTCGATGCCTGCATCGTAAGCGAGTTGCTCTTGCGGAATGCCGCGATCCAAGCGGATCCGGCGCACATTCAGGCTACCAGCGCACGAGCTCTCATGCGCCAAAACAGCCATTTGTTAGATCATCAAAACACGGGATAAAACCTAAATATTACAGCACGTTTGTTCCTGATACGGATGAGCGGAGTCTGCGCTGGCGCTGGACTGTCGCACACATTTGGTCGGGGAAAGGGCGGCATCGCCTCGCTTGAGGAGCCCCTAGAGCCCTCCGAACAAACCCATCTCTAATTCAGGGCTGTCCATCGCATTAGTTGATGCCTGTCACCTGACCATCGCTTCCACACGATAGTGCCTCGGCGAAACGAGCGCGGTCCTGGAGACAGATGCGTGGAATGTTCAACTGAGTTCGCTAGCATACATCCTTGCGACTTTGCGCAAGCCAAGTCGACGGCCGGCATTGTGCTTCCTCATCGAATCGCGAGCGCTCCGATGGAGCGTCGTGCGCGCCTGCTTGGCAGTCGCGCCAAGATCAGTTCACGTGCGCCCCGATTTCGTCTTCTTGCCGCGTATGTGGCGCGCGCTGAGTTGAGGTTTGGAGGCGAGCGTTTTGTAACACGCAGAGAATGTCCTGCACGCAGCGAGTTGCTGGCGTTGTCCGGTCGCGCCGAGCACGAGCACCTGATGTGTAGCGCGCTCGCTTCTCATTAGCTTGGTGTCGCGCACGCCAGGGGCGAACACCGATATCGACGGGTTTGTATTTTCCTACGTGAGAAACATAGGGGTCTATGTTTGCGTACTTTTGAGTGGAGAACTTCGGTGCTGAAAGACATCTTCGGACTAAGATCGGTTGGGCCAACCCGCTATTCTATAATATCCTTCCGGTCGTTGCAGCGCCGTCGCGAGGAGCGTCGGGGCTTGTTGACCGGAGTGGCCGAGAGCAAGCCACCCTCTGTCGAGATTAAGGCGAGCGCTGAGGAGCTCGCGCTCTGTTCGACCACGATTGTTAAGAAGGTTGTGCTGGCTTCAGCGGCAGGCCTGATCGCCTCGGGCGGGGTGCAGGCGGCCGATTTTCCAGTCAAAGCCAAAGCGATCGAGTACGTGAAGGTGTGCTCCTCGTATGGTGCCGGATTCTATTACATCCCAGGCACGGACACCTGCATCAAGCTGGGTGGTTTCCTTCGCGCCGATGTGATGCTGGGCAGCAATAGTTTTGTTCTGAACCCGGTTTCCGGTGTCGGTGCTGCGCACAATCGCCTAAGCAATGCCTACACCGCTCGGTCTCGCGCAGACCTCAGCATCGACACGCGTACAGCAAGCGAATATGGCGTGGTCCGCACCTTCTTTGAGGGGAACTTTACCTGGAAGACGGGCTCGACGAGTGCGGCCGGATCGGGCGCAACAGCGTATTCAGGGGATGGCGTCGGGCTCGGGACCCTTAGCATCTGGTATGCCTTCATCCAATTCGCGGGCTTTACGATGGGAAAGGCGGTCTCCCAGTTCAGCGCTCCTTGGACCAACTATCCGGCCAACAACTTCTTCGATGGTCTGCCGGGCGGCGGTGGCGATGCCTCGGGTGTTAACCAGCTCAGCTATACGGCTGACTTCGGTCAGGGGATTACGGCGACCGTTTCTGCGCAGGATCCAACGGCCTATTACCAGACCAATATCTGGAATACGACGAATGCCACGGCCGCCGGCATCGTGACGGGTGCTTACGGATCGCAGAGTTACGGCGGCACCGTGGCTCCCGATATTGTCGGCATGATGCGGATCGACCAGGCTTGGGGGCTCTTCCAGGCATCGGCCGCGGCGCACAACAACCATGCGGCGTACTATGGTGCGAGCGAAGTCACAGGACACGCCGACGATAAGTGGGGTTGGGCCGGTCAGCTGGCGCTATCGATCAAGAATATTCCGACCGGCGCGGGAGACACGATCAATTTGCAGGCCGCTTACACCAAGGGTGCCAGCAGCTTTAGCATCCAGGAAAACATCCCGACCGCGTGGGCGATGTACGGGGGCACTAGCCGAGCCGGTGCGTATCAGAGCCTTGGTTTCGCCGGCGTTGCTGATGCCATCTATTCCGGCTCGACAGCGGCAACTAGCACGGCTTTTCAGCTGACCACGACGTACGGCTTCAACGGTGGTTACATTCATAACTGGGGTCCCTATTGGAACACTGCGGTTTATGGCGGGTGGGCCGCTATTCGCTACACCGATGCGGCCAAGGCTCAGATTTGCGGCAGCGCTGGCATGGCCGCACTCGGGTTGAAAGGCGTCTGCAACCCCGACTTCAATATTGCTGCGGTCGGCACGGTTACGCGCTGGACGCCGGTCAGAAACCTGACGTTCTCCGCGGATCTGTTCGCCACATTCCTCGATCAGAAATATTCTGGCACTATGGCGGCGCCGGCAGTTACGACAGTCGCCAAACCTGCCGCAGTATATGAACTCAAGAACCAGAGCGCGTTCAGTATGCTCCTGCGCGTCCAGCGCAATTGGTAGGTCGTCGCTTCGGCGGGCGGAAATATGCTCCAGAAGAGTTCACAAGGCTCGAGGCGACCGTCCTCGATCGGGCGGCTAGCTCGGTGCTAACATCATTGGGAAGGCGGCCGACGCGCGCGTCGGCCGCCTTCCGTACAACCAAGCTCCACTCAGCATATTGTTGCCGCTCGAGATAGCGGATCAGAAGGTGTCGTGGTCCAATCGAGGTTGTCACAGTACCTTCTCGCCAACCGTTGCATGCAGCGTCGCTACCATGCGCCGCGAAAGCGTTCGCAGCATGAAACCGTCAATGCCGCCGTACATCCAATCGAATTGATGCTCGCCCGGTACACCGAATGCTTACAACGTCGCTCGCGTCGGATGCTGGACCAGGTCGTGCGCGGCGATCGCATTGGTCGCGCGCTTGGTATCTGATGGACATCGACGGGACCTGAGCGCCATGTGCGGCAATGTCGCGCTAGGTCGCGTGAACGCGCCGATGCTGGATGCGGTTTCGCCAGTCGAAAGTGACGCCGTCGCCCCAGTCATAAGCTCCCTGCGACGTTAGCCTGCTTCCAAAACTGCGGCCTTCTTGCAGAGCCGAGCGACCCACCGGCAAAAGGCGCGGGCAATTTTAGGATTGCCCACTATGATCGACTGCATAGGCCCATATTGCATGCCACTGGGAGTGCGCGATCCGAGTATCACCTGCAGGACGCCACGAGATCGCCGATAAGAATCTCTGCGCCACCAGAAGGCATTTGCCGGCTATGACCGCGGGCAGAGCAAGGTAATTGTGATCATATCGATATCAGGTCCATCGCCCTCAGCCATGTCGGCAGTATGTCAGGCCGAAACTTGATGTTGAGAAGTGGCATTGAACGCGATTGAGACGGCTCTTCCCGCGACGTGATTTGGAGAGCCGACGCATACGATCGCCTCATTATAGATTTCCCAGTCGTCTGCCGGTTCAATGAGTCGCGGGTAATGAGATGTCGAAATCGTCGGAGGACGTCGGCGGGGACACCGTTCCACAAGGTCAGTACCGAGATAGTTTTGTAGCACAGCCCGGTAGCGGCTGATCGAGCTCTGTGTCGTTCCCGATGTCCTGGCTGCGCGTGTCACGCTTCCTTCGCGGGCAATGGTCACAAACGCCCGGATTGCATTGAGGGGCACTTCATCGTGTTCGGCAGCCATCATCTGCTGGGCAGGCCATTGCCAAACGACGAGACGAGGAGTGCCCCATCACACTCTTCGATGTGTGCAGCCGGAGTACTGCCTGTCGACAGTCTGTCGAGGGGAAAAGTCGCGTTTCAGTACGCTTCGTACGATCTGATTTTGCGGATTTGATTGATCGGCGGCGGTCGCGTTTTCAGATGGCAGCCGTTGGGGCGGCGTGATCACTGGTCTCGCCGTCGATAGTACGCGGCTCGCTGGAGGATAAAGCCGTCTTACCAAAATCGTCCCAAAACTGCGGATGGGGCCTGAACGGTGCTTGGTCGCGAAGTATTGCCTCAAGATCGCGTGAGTTGCGGAGGCATCAAAACACCGCGTTTAGCGAAGGAAGCGAGCTTCAGCGGCGTTGACCTCGTGCATCTTCTGGAGCCTGAAAATCTCCTCCACCGGCAGAATATCCTTGTGGACGTTCTGGACGCCACCGTCAGCAATGATCCGGCGGAAAGTCTCCTGCATGGCAGTTGCAGCAGCGCGGATACCGTAATTGCCATAGATCATCATACGGACATTGCCCAGCGCCTTGACCCTTTCGGCGTCGAGATCTGGATAGGCGTTCGGCACGATCACCAGCGGCACCGGTCCGGTCCAGGCGCGCGAAAAGCTTTCGATCTCGGATGGATCCCGCTTTTTCGAGTGGATCAGGATCATGTCGGCGCCGGCGTCCACATAGGCGTGGGCGCGCTGCAGAGCTTCAGCTTTGCCGAGGCCAGCGATCAAGGCCTCGGTGCGCGCGATCACGAGGAAATCCGGGTCCCGTCTTGTCGCGATGGCAGCCTCGATCTTGCCCTGGAATTCCTCAATCCGCAGCAGTTCCTGGCGCCCATCGGCCGCAAGGCTCGTGACCTTTGGAAAAGTCTTGTCCTCGATGACGACGGCGCTGGCGCCGGCGCACTCATATTCGCCGATAGCATGGATGACATTGATTGCGTTGCCGTAGCCCGTGTCGATGTCCGCGATGATTGGCAGCGTCGTGCGGCCGGCGATCGCCCGCAGCGTATCCAGATGCTGCGTCATCGAAATCAGGCTCATATCCGCCAGCCCGTAAAGCGCCGACAGCTCGAAGCCGGAGGCCCACAGGCCATCAAATCCCGCTTCTTCGGCGAGAATAGCTGAAAGAGGACTATGGGCAGCCATGATGTGGAGGAGGCTGGTTTCGGATAGGCGCATGCGGAGGCATTTGGCCGGGGGCATCGGCAGATCTTTCAGGACAGGGCCGCGCAGGCGGCGATGATGCGATCACAGGCGCGGGTGAGGTCCTCGAGTGAAGAGGCATATGAAATACGGATATAGGGCGAGGCCATAAAGCCGCTGCCGGGCACGACGGCTACGGCGAATGCGTCGAGCAAATACATGGCGAAATCGGCATCGGTTTCGATCACCTTGCCGCCGGGCGTGCGCTTGCCGATGACGCCCGCGCAGGAGGGAAAAACGTAAAAGGCTCCGTCCGGCACCCGGCACGATAAGCCCTCGGCCTGGTTCAGCTTGCTAATCACGAGGTCGCGGCGCTCCAGAAAGGCGCGCAGGAATTCATCGATATGGTCCCGTCCGCCAGACAATGCCTCAATGGCGGCGTATTGCGAAACCGAGCTGGTGTGTGACGACGTCTGGCCTTGGATGAGGTTCATGGCCTTAATCAATGGGAGAGGCCCCGCACCGTAACCGACGCGCCATCCAGTCATTGCATCGGCCTTGGACACGCCGTTGACGGTCAAAGTGCGCTCATAGAGGTCGGGCGCGACGGCGGCCATGGTCGCAAAGTCGGCCTCATAGGTGAGCTTTTCATAAATGTCGTCCGACAGCACGTGAATTTGCGCATGTCGCCGCAGCACCGCGGCGAGCGCAAGCAACTCGCTTCGGCTGTAGACTGCACCGGTTGGGTTGCATGGCGAATTCAGCATCAACCACTTAGTTTGCGGCGTGATCGCTGCCTCCAGCGCCTCGGGACGGAGCTTGAAACCATCGAGCTCATCGCAGGCGACAAGAACCGGCTTGCCGCCGGCGAGCGCCACCATATCGGGATAGGAGACCCAGCACGGCGTCGGGATCACAACCTCGTCGCCCGGATTGAGGCTGGCAAAGAGCGCGTTGAACACAACCTGCTTGGCACCACAGCCGACCGTGATCTGGTCCAGAGCGTAATCGAGCCCGTGGTCACGGCTGAAGCTCTCGCGGATCGCTTGACGTAACGGCTTGATCCCGGCGACCGCAGTGTACTTCGTCCGGCCGCCGCGGATTGCCCGGATGCCGGCTTCGCAAACAGCCGCTGGCGTCTCGAAATCCGGTTCGCCCTGGCTGAGCGTAATCACATCGATGCCTTGCTCGCGCAGTTCGGCGGCACGCGCTGTCATGGCTTTGGTTTCAGAGGGGCGGACGGCGCGGAGGCGCCCTGCAATAAGAGACAAGATAAGAGGACCTTCGGACTTGCAATGACCATTTCTTGGCAGTTCCTACCCGCTCCCAAAGAGTCGAGCCAATCGCACAATCAGGTTTTTACATGAAACAATCGAAAGTGACGATGCTTAATTGCCGTCTCCGCCGGACCCGCCGCATCTGCGGACCCTGCAGACGGCGATGGAAGGCTCGCGGGCGCCGGCCTCGGTTCGGCACTTGATACCGCCTGTCAGCCCCACGCCTCTGCGTACGGCGAGGAACCGCCGCGGAAGCGTGTCGGGTGAACAGTCTGCGCGGCGACGGTTGAGGCTTGAATGCCATCAGTCGACGTGATCGATCTTTTTGCACCACCGCATGCCGGCTCGGTTCCTCGCTCTGTATGTTCGCGACGGATCTGCGGGAAGGCGCGCCCGGCTAGAGCAACGGGTAACGATGGATAGAGCGTACTAGCAGCACGCAAGCCGCTGGTGGCGATTGCGCTGCATCCAGGCCGATCAGATTCCGCCAAGTCGTAGATGCCCCAATGGTCTGAAGGACATCAGCAAAGGCTCGCATTGACCTGTGCTTCAAATGACGAGTGGTCGTGTACATCCATGGTGAGCTGATGAGTTGGTTTGCAGTTCTATCCCACTCGACGGGAACGATTGGAGATCTTGAACGAACCTCGGATAACAATCGTAAATGGGGCGTGACGGGCGAGCAGTTCGCATCCACCTTGTCGAAGCAGCCAGCGCTCAGCAGTTGACGAGCGTCTGCGGGGCCTCAACGGCAACCCGGCGAGGGGCTGACGGACGTAGACAGTGCATTGTTGCGACTGCGCGGGTGATCGGCTTCGAGCGAGATAGGGCGCTGCGCCGGATCTAAACGAGCATGTGCCCGGGCCATTCGCAGCAAGCGCGTACTCTCTTCGCGGCCAATCTCTCAGAAAGGAACACGTTACTTCGCCCTTCGACATCTCGTCTGGGATGTATCGCATATTTGGTTGGTTTGCATCGAAGTATTCGCTGACTGTCATCCAACTGTAGCAAGCCGGGTTTTGAAGCTCCTAACCATCGGCGGCCGATGAGATGAGAGAAGTGCAATGGTTCTCGTTCGCTGCGACTTTTCGCGACGATATGGAAGGGCTCGATTGGAACCTAGCATTACAGTTGCATCTTCCTGAAGGTTCTGAATCCATGGGCGACCATGATTCGGGATCTGATGATTGGTGGCGCGTCAGTTGAAGATACGCTGACGCTGTGGGCTTCGGCGTTGCGAGATATCAAGC